>DATACN010000211.1:0-22305 GCA_036258995.1 Thermoleophilaceae bacterium
ATCGACGGCGAGGTCAAGATCATCGACGAGTTCACCGGCCGCATCCTCGAGGGACGGCGCTGGTCCGAGGGGCTCCACCAGGCGGTCGAGGCGAAGGAGGGCGTCCCGATCCAGGAGGAGAACCAGACGGTCGCCACGATCACCTACCAGAACTACTTCCGCCGCTACGACAAGCTCGCGGGCATGACCGGCACGGCCCTGACCGAGGCCACCGAGTTCATGAAGATCTACGAGCTCCAGGTGGTCGACGTCCCCACCAACGAGCCGATGATCCGCGTCGACAACAACGACCAGATCTACAAGACCAAGCAGGGCAAGTGGGACGCGGTCGTCAAGGAGATCGAGGAGCGCAACAAGATCGGGCAGCCGGTGCTCGTCGGCACGATCTCGGTCGAGGTCTCGGAGCTGCTGTCCGAGCGGCTCAAGAAGCGCGGCATCGAGCACACCGTGCTGAACGCCAAGCCCGAGCACGCCGAGCGCGAGGGCCAGACGATCGCCGAAGCGGGCCGTCCGGGCGCCGTCACGATCGCCACCAACATGGCCGGCCGCGGAGTCGATATCAAGCTCGGCGGCAACGCCGAGCACCTCACCCAGCTCCAGCTCGAGAAGCAGGGTCTGCAGCCGGGCACGCCCGAGTGGGACAAGGCCTGGGACGAGAGCTTCCCCGGCATCGAGGCCCGGGTCGAGGAGGCCCGTCAGCAGGTGCTCGAGGCCGGCGGCCTCTTCATCCTCGGCACCGAGCGCCACGAGTCGCGCCGGATCGACAATCAGCTACGCGGCCGCTCGGGCCGCCAGGGCGACCCCGGCGAATCGCGCTTCTACCTCTCGGCCGAGGACGACCTGGTGCGGCTCTTCGCGGGTGACCGCATCTACAAGATCCTCGACAACAAGTTCCTCGCCCAGGTCGACGACGAGGGCAACGAGCTGCCGATCGAGCACAAGATGCTCTCCAAGCAGATCGAGAGCGCCCAAAAGAAGGTCGAGGACCAGAATTTCCTGATCCGCAAGCGAGTGCTCGAGTACGACGACGTGATGAACCAGCAGCGCGAGATCGTCTACGAGTACCGCGACCGGATCCTCGAGGGCCAGGACATGTCCGAGATCGCGCGCTCGCAGATCGCCGACGTGATCGACCGCCTGGTCCGGCAGTACACCGAGAGCGAGTACGTCGAGGAATGGGACCTCGAGGGCCTCTGGACGCAGCTCGAGCAGATCGAGCCGCCCTCGATCGAGCTCGAGGACCTCGACCGCAACGCGCTCGACCGCGAGTACCTGATCGAGCAGCTGCGCCAGGACGTGATCGAGGCCTACGACCAGCGCGAGGAGGAGCTCGGCCCGGAGCTGATGCGCGCTCTCGAGCGCTTCATGCTGCTCCAGATCATCGACGAGCGCTGGCGCGAGCACCTCCACGACATGGACTACCTGCGCGAGGGCATCCACCTGCGCGGGTTCGCCCAGATCGACCCGCTTGTGGCCTACAAGAACGAGGGCTACGAGATGTTCACGGAGCTCATGAACAACATCTGGGAGGAGTTCGCCCGCTACATCTTCCACGTCGAGGTCGAGACCGAGGAGGAGCAGCAGCGCCGCTCCCCCTGGGCCTTGGGCGGGAACGCGAGCAGCACGAGCTCCCTCAGCTACGCGGGCGGCACCGCCGCCGACCAGCCGAGCGCCCTGGCCGCGGCGGCCCAGACCGCCGGCGGCGTGCCCGCCGGCATCGCCGAGGCCGCCGAGTACGCCGCAGAGGCCACCGCGGAGGCCCCGCCCCAGGTGGAGACTCGCCGCCTCGACGAGCACGAGAAGATCGGCCGCAACGACCCGTGCTGGTGCGGCAGCGGCAAGAAATTCAAGAAGTGCCATGGCGCATAGCGGCGCCACAGATCTCCGCGACCGGCTGAAGCTGCTCGCGGACTACCTTTGACCCAGCCGGCCTAGCCGGGCGCCTGGAGGGGCTCGAGCAGGAGATGCAGGCGCCGGGCTTCTGGGACGACCAGGAGCGGGCGGCGTCCGTGTCGGCGGAGCACGCCTCGGTGGCCCGGCGGCTCGACACCTATCGCTCGCTGGAGCGCGACCTGGGCGACCTCGACGAGCTCGAGGAGATGGCGCGCGAGGACGATTCGATCGCCTCCGAGCTCGAGGAGCAGCGGGTGTCGATCGAGGCCCGGCTGGCCGAGCTCGAGGAGGCGCGCCTGTTCGCGGGCGAGTACGACGCGGGGGACGCGCTGGTCACCGTCAACGCCGGCGCCGGGGGGACCGACTCGCAGGACTGGGCCGAGATGCTGCTGCGCATGCTGATGCGCTGGGCCGAGAAGCGGGGGATGAAGGTGGAGCTCAAGGAGGCCTCCCCGGGCGAGGAGGCGGGCATCAAGTCGGCTACCTTCATCGCGCGCGCCGACAACGCTTACGGGCTGTTCTCGGCCGAGAAGGGAGTGCACCGCCTGGTGCGCATCTCGCCTTTCGACGCCGCGGCCCGCCGCCACACGGCCTTCGCGGGCGTCGAGGTGGCCCCGCTCGTGGAGGACGACGTGCAGGTCGAGATCGAGCCCGAGGAGCTGCAGGTCGACACCTACCGCGCCTCGGGCGCCGGCGGCCAGCATGTGAACAAGACCGACTCGGCCGTCCGGATCACGCACAAGCCCACCGGCATCGTGGTGCAGTGCCAGAACGAGCGCTCACAGTCGTCGAACCGCGACACGGCGATGAAGATGCTCAAGGCGAAGCTGATCGAGCTGGAAGAGCGCCGCCGCCAGGAGGAGATCGCCAAGGAGAAGGGGGAGGCACAGGACGTCGGCTGGGGCTCGCAGATCCGCTCCTACGTGCTCCACCCCTACACGCTCGTCAAGGACCACCGCACGAACGTCGAGGCCGGCAACGCCCAGGGAGTCCTGGACGGCGACCTCGACGAGTTCGTGCGGGCGGAGCTGCTGCGAAGGGCCGGGGACGGGGCGCGCCAATGACGCGCCACCGCCGCCCTTAGGCCATCAGTTCTCGTCGAAGCAGCGCGGCAGGTCTCCGTGCGACTTGGCCACGTGGCTGTACACGTTGCGGCCGGCGGGCCGCGCGTTGTGCGCGAAGTCCCGCGCCACCTCCGAGCGATGCGTGCCGCCGCCGCCGTGGGCGAAATAGGACGAGAACTGGCCCGACGCAGCTCGCCTGTTCGCCGGCGGCGAGTGCGCTGCCCGCCGGTAGGCCGGCGGCCAAGGCCGTCGTTGCGATCGCCAGGGTCAGATGCTTCATGGTGCCTCCTGTACTCGATTTGGTGAGTGGGGTCGAGGGCGTCAGCCAAGCTCCGTCACGTACTTGCCGCGTCTCACGGCCTCGGCTGCATCGAGCGCCGGCCGGTGCTCTGGATCGCTCGCCTTCTTGCAGATCTCGAGCAGCGCGTACTGGATCCGCGCCTTGATCTGCGTGACCGTGGCGTTCAGTTCGATACCGCGAGCAAGGGTCGCGGCCACCCTGGCGATCAGCGGGTTGAAGGTCGTCGGGTCGTTCACCTCGGCGCAGGTCAGCTCGCGGGGCGGCTTGTTCAAGTCGACGCGCTCGACGGGCGTCACGCGCGCCTGCTCGCGTTGCTGCGACGAGGCGTCGGTCCCGCTTCCGCAAGCGCCGAGCACGACGGCCGCGGCCACGGCCGCCAGAGCGGCCGCGCTCGAACTCCGTTTCATCTCTGTCTCCCTTCGATGGATCTCACGACAGGCTGCGAGCGTGAGGGAGCGCGGCCAAGCGACGGCAAAGCAGCGGTAAACACCCCGCGGAAGAGGGATGGGCGGTGATAGGGTCACCTCGGGACGGCTGCGTCATGGACTTCCGCATCCTTGGTCCGCTCGAGGTCCGTGCCGGGCAAGCCCTGGTCGGGCTTGGCGGGGCCAAGCAGCGCTCGCTCCTCGCGATCCTGCTCCTGAACGCCAACGAGATGGTCACGACCGAGCGCCTGGTCGACACGCTCTGGGGCGAGAGGCCGCCACCGACCGCCGTCAAGACCGTCCAGGTGTACGTCTCGCAGCTGCGGAAAGAGCTCGGCGCCGAGACGATCGTCACGCGCCCGGGTGGCTACGCGCTGGAGGTCGACCCCGACCGGGTCGACCTCAACCGCTTCGAGGCGCTCGCCCAGCGGGGGCGAAGCGCCCTCACGGCGGGCGATGCCGGCGTAGCCGCGGCTGCCCTCCGGGAGGCCCTCGAGCTCTGGCGTGGACCGCCGCTCTCCGACCTTGCCTACGAGGCCTTCGTCCAGGCCGAAGCGGCGCGGCTCGAGGAGCTTCGCCTGACGGCGCTCGAGGACCGCATCGAGGCGGACTTGCGGTCGGGCCGCGCCGCGGAGCTCGTGAGTGAGCTTCAGGCCCTGGCGGCGAGCCACCCGCTCCGCGAGCGCCTGCGCGCTCAGCTCATGCTCGCGCTCTACAGGTCGGGCCGCCAGGCGGAGGCCCTCGAGGCCTACCAGCTCGGCCGCCGGCATCTGGTGGACGAGCTCGGGATCGAGCCCGGCCGCGAGCTGCGGGAGCTCGAGCAGGCGATCCTCAGCCAGGACCCTGCTCTCGACCCGGACCAGGCCACCGCACCCGGGAGGCCGCACGGCAAGCCGTTCGTGGGACGGAAGAGGGAGCTGGCCGAGCTGACCGGCGGCCTTCGGCGGGCGGTGGCCGGGCGAGGCGCCACGTTCATGGTCGGCGGCGAGCCCGGAATCGGCAAGACGCGTCTCGCGGGCGAGCTGTCCCGCGCGGCGCAGGAGCTGGGAGCGACCCCCCTATGGGGACGCTGCTGGGAGGCCGGCGGCGCGCCCGCCTTCTGGCCCTGGGTGCAGGCGATCCGCGCCTATGCGCGCACGCGTGAGCCCGACGAGCTGCGGACCGAGCTCGGGTCCGAGACAGCCGACGTGGCCCAGATCGTGCCCGAGCTCGCCGACTTGCTGGGCGCCGACGCGCCGAGCTTCGCGAACGCCCCGGGAGCGCGCTTCCGCGTCTTCGACGCAACCGGCTCCTTCCTGCGGCGAGCCGCCGGCAGGCGTCCGCTTCTGCTTCTGCTGGACGACCTTCACGCGGCCGACGAGTCCTCGCTGCTGCTGCTGCGTTTCGTCGCCGGGGAGCTTGCTGACTCTCCGATCATGGTCGTCGGCTTCCATCGCGACACCGACCTGGCGCCCGGCCAACCGCTGGCTGGGACGCTCGCGGAGCTGGCACGCGAGCAGACCGCGCGGCGGCTCTCGATGCGCGGGCTGAGCAAGGAGGAGGTCGGAGACTTCATCGAGCTCGCAACGGGCTCGGTCGCGCCGGCGCGGGCGGTCGACGCCGTCTTCGAGCAGACCGAGGGAAACCCGCTTTTCGTCGAGGAGGTCGTCCGCCTGCTGGGCCCGGAGCCCGCCGGCGGTGGCCGGGCACTCAGCGTGGCGGTGATTCCCGACAGCGTGCGCGAGGTGATCGCCAGGAGGCTGACCCGCCTCTCGCCCGACCAGCACGAAGTGCTCACGATCGCCGCCGTTACCGGCCGGGACTTCGAGCTTCCGGTGGTGGCCGCCGTCGTGCAGCGCCGCGCCGTGCAGCTCGCCGAGCTGCTCGACGATGCCGTCGCGGCGGGGCTCATCTCCCCGATACCGGGCGAGCGGTCGCGGTTCCGCTTCTCCCATGCGCTGGTGCGCGAGGTCCTCTACGAGGGCCTGTCCGCGGCCAACAGGGCCCGGCTGCACCTCCAGGTGGCCGAGGCCCTCGAAGACCTCCACGCGGGCGACCTGGCGCCGCGCCTCGCCGAGCTCGCGCACCACTTCTGCGAGGCCAACCCGTTCCTGCCCGATCCGAGGGCGGCGGGCTATGCCCGTCGCGCGGCCGAGCGGGCGGCTGACCTGCTGGCCTACGAGGAGGCGGCACGGCTGTTCCGGATGGCGTACGAGTCGCTGGTAGCGGGGGCCGAGCCCGAGGAGCGCTGCGAGTTGCTGCTGAGCCAGGGTGAGGTCCTGTCGCGAGCCGGTGACATGAAGCCCGCTCGGGACGTCTTTCTCGAGGCTGCCGATCTGGCGCGCCGGTCCGGGCTGTCCGAGGGCCTCGCGCGAGCGGCGCTCGGTTACGGCGGGCGCTTCGTCTGGGCGCGGGCCGCCGGTGACCGCCGCATGGTGCCCCTGATGGAGGAGGCGCTGGCGGCGCTCGGCGAGGGCGACAGTCCGCTTCGCGCGAGGCTGCTGGCCCGTCTCTCCGGGGCGTTGCGCGATGAGCCCTCGCCGGCCCGCCGGGACCGGCTGAGTGAGCAGGCGGTGGAGGTGGCCCGCCGCCTGGGCGAGCCCGCGACGCTGTGCTGGTGCCTGGACGCCCGCCACCTTGCGATCTTCGGCCCGGACACCGCCGAGCGGCGGATCGAGCTGGCCGACGAGATGCTTCGGCTGGCCACGGAGAGCGGCCAGCAGGAGCCCGAGCTCCTCGCCCGCGACTATCGCCTGTATGCGTTCCTTCAGCTCGGGCAGCTGGCGGAGGTAGAGACGGAGCTTCAGGCCACCGTGGACCTGGCCGAGTCCATGAAGCAGCCGGCCTACTGGTGGAAGGTCAGGGCCGTAGAGGCCCTGCTTGCCCTGCTCCAAGGCAGGTTCGACGCCGCGCAGCAGAGCATGGAGCAGGCGGCGGAGCTGGGGCGAACGCTTCAGAGCGGCGCCGCGGCCACCACGCATCGCCTCCAGCGGTTCGCCCTCGCCTGGGCCAGGGGATCGCTCGCGGACGTGGAGGAAGGGATCCGGGTGGCCGCGGCGTCCAGCCCGACGTACGTGGTCTGGCGCTGCGTGCAGGCGACGGTCAGCTGCGAGCTGGGGCGATTCGAAGAGGCGGGGGACGTGCTCGACCGGCTGGCGGCCGGCAGCTTCGAGAGGCTCCACCGCGACGACGAGTGGCTCCTGAGCATGAGCCTGCTCGCGTCGGTAGCCGCGGCGCTGGAGGACGGAGCGAGGGCGCGTGCGCTCTACGACGCCTTGCTGCCGTACGGGTCCCAGATCGCCTTTGGGCCGCCGGAGTTCAGCGTCGGCTCGGTGTCCCGTCCTCTCGGCATTCTGGCCTCGACGCTGGAGCTGTGGGACGACGCCGAGGAGCACTTCACGCATGCCCAGCGAGCGAACGAGGCGATGCTGGCCAGACCGTGGGCCGCCCATACCGAGCTCGAGTGGGCGCGATCGCTGCTGCGCAGAGGGAGGTCGCGCGACCGTCCCCGTGCCGGTGTCCTCGCCTCCAAGGCCAGCGAGACGTTCCGGGAGCTGGGCATGAAGAGCTGGTCGCAGCGCGCCGAGGCCGTTGCAGCGGAGAGCCGCGCGACCCCCGTCTAGACCGACCGCGGTACGCCGCTCAGATCGGCTTCGTTTGCCGTTCGCTTACCGCTCGATTCCGCGCAGCGCCGACGCTGCAGCCGTGCGATCGATTCCCCCTCGAAAGGGCACCGTCGTCGTCGTGCTGACGATCAGGCCGCGGCGGCTTCTGGTCCAGGCGCTCACAGCGGGCGTGGCGATGGCGGCGATCGTGCTGATCGTGCTCTGGCCCTAGGATTCTTCTGAATGGCCAACGAGGCCCGCGCGCCCGACCCTCGCACGGCGCCCCCGCCGCGCGATCCCAAGCGCGGGCACCACCGCGTCAGCGGCGCGCCCGACAAGCCGCCGATGATTCCGTTCAGTCCGCGGCGGTTCCTCTGGATCCTGGTCGCGCTGTTCGCCCTGAACTACCTGTTCGTCGCGCTCTTTGCGCCGCCGCCGTCGCGCATCCAGGTCCCCTACAGCCCGTTCTTCCTCGAGCAGGTGCGCGGCGGGAACGTGAAGGAGATCTCCTCCCAGGGCGACACGATCGAGGGCGAGTTCAAGCGGGAGAGGCGCTTCGAAGGCGACAGTGCGACGCACTTCGACACCGAGGTCCCGACCTTCGCCAACGACCGCCAGCTGTCGGAGCTGCTCGAGGTGCAGCGGGTGCGGGTCACGGCCGAGCCGCCGGGGCGACGCTCCCTGCTCGAGACGCTGCTGTTCAGCTTCGGCCCGACGATCCTGATCGTGGCCCTTCTCATCTGGCTCTTCCGCCGGGCGGCGTCGGGCGGCGGAGCGGGCGGGATGCTCAGCCAGTTCGGTCGCTCGCGGGCCAAGCGCGTGGAGCCGTCCCAGCAGCACGTGACCTTCGAGGACGTTGCGGGCATCGACGAGGCCGAGAACGAGCTGGTGGAGGTCGTGGACTTCCTGAAGAACCCCGACCGCTATCTCAAGCTCGGCGCGCGCATCCCGCGAGGTGTGCTGCTGTCGGGGCTGCCCGGCACCGGGAAGACGCTGCTGGCCCGCGCGGTCGCCGGCGAGGCGGACGTGCCGTTCTTCTCCGGCTCGGCCTCGGAGTTCATCGAGGCGATCGTGGGAGTCGGCGCCTCGCGCGTGCGCGACCTGTTCGCGCAGGCGAAGGAGGCCGCGCCGGCGATCGTGTTCATCGACGAGCTCGACGCGATCGGGCGCGCCCGCGGCGGCACACAAGCCCTGGGCGGCGGCCATGACGAGCGCGAGCAGACGCTCAATCAGATACTCACCGAGATGGACGGCTTCGAGCCGACCGACGGCGTGATCGTGCTCGCCGCCACCAACCGGCCGGAGATCCTCGACCCCGCGCTGCTTCGGCCCGGCCGCTTCGACCGCCGCGTCGCCGTGCAGCCGCCGGACGCGGTTGGCCGCCGGATGATCCTCGAGGTTCACACCCGCTCGGTGCCGCTGGGCGACAGCGTGGACCTCGAGCGGCTGGCGCAGAGCACCCCCGGGATGGTCGGCGCCGACCTCGCCAATCTCGTCAACGAGGCGGCGCTGCTCGCTGCCCGCCGCGGCCACCCGAAGGTGGAGTACGAGGACTTCACCGACGCGCTCGAGAAGATCGTGCTCGGCGCGGAGCGCAAGATCGTGCTGGGCGAGGACGATCGCCGGCGGATCGCCTACCACGAGTCGGGACACGCGCTGGTCGGGATGCTCACGCCGGGTGCCGACCCGGTGCGTAAGGTCTCGATCATCCCGCGCGGCCAGGCGCTCGGCGTGACGCTGTCGACGCCCGAGGACGACCGCTTCAACTACTCGGAGGAGGAGCTGCGGGCGAAGATCAGGGTGGCGCTCGGCGGTCGCGGCGCCGAGGAGGTGGTCTTCAGTGAGGTCACCACCGGGGCGGAGTCCGACATCCAGCAGGCCACGACGATCGCCCGCGGGATGGTGGCGCGCTGGGGGATGAGCGAGCAGATCGGCTTCGTGCAGATCCCGCAGGACGGGGCGACCCCGTTCCTGCCCGGCGCAAGCGAGGTCTCCGAGGCCACCCGGGAGCTCGTCGACCGGGAGGTGCGCCGGATCATCGAGACCGAGCACGAGGGCGTGGACGCTCTGTTGCGGGAGAACCGCGAGAAGCTCGACCGGCTCGTCGAGAGGCTGCTCGAGCGCGAGACCCTCGACCAGGACGAGGCCTACGCCGCCGCCGGGCTGGAGCCGGTCAGCGCCGCTTCTCGGTCTTCTGCTCCATGAGGGCGAGGTCGGCCAAGGCCAGCAGGTCCTCGGGGCTATCGCCCGGCCTCAGCTCCGCCACGCCGTAGGTGAGCGTCAGGCCTACGTCGTCGTTCGAGGCGCAGACGCGCCCCACGCTCTGGGCCATCCGCGCCAGCACGCCCTCGGCCCCGGCGCGGTCGGTGCCGGGCAGCACCACGACGAACTCGTCGCCGCCCCACCGGAAGCACATGTCGCTGCCGCGCACGGACTCCTCCATGGCGCGGGCGGCCTCGCGCAGGCAGCGGTCGCCCTCCAGGTGCCCGTAGCGGTCGTTGATCCGCCGCAGCCCGTCGAGGTCTACGAGCCCCACCGCGAGCGCGATTCCCTGCCGGGCGCTGCGCGCGGTCTCACCGGTGAGGGTGTCGTCGAGCGCGCGGCGATTGCCGAGGCCGGTCAGCGCGTCGCTGCGCGCCAGCCGCCGCGCCACCTCGGCGCCGGCCCGGAGGCCGGCACGCTGCCGGCGCACGTAGAAGAGGTAGGAGATCAGCACCGAGCCGATGGCCAGCAGCAGCAGGACCTCCGCGGCCCAGTCGGCGACCACGCCGTTGCCGGTCCCCTGGTAGAGCAGCGGCAGCGACAGGCAGCCGACCAGCACCGCGAGGTGCGCGAAGGCCCGGCGCGGGGGGTGCACGGCGCCGGCGCCCAGCCAAAGCACGAACAGGTCCTCGTACGCCGACGAGGCCCCGCCGGCCAGCCAGTTGAGAGCGCCCACGCCCGCCACGCCGGCGTAGGCCACGACCAGCAGCCCGTTGAAGCCGGGCTTTCGCCTCAGCAGCAGGAAGGTCCCGGTGAGCCCCACCGCGATGATCGCCGGGCCGAGCAGCCAGCCCGCCGCGCCGATTTGCTGGTCGGGAGGCTCGAAGGGAAGAAAAGCCAGCGACAGCAGGGCACTGAGCCCGAGCAGGGCCCCGGTCACCCGCCTCGAGGTCGCCAGGTCGGCGCCCTCGTACGGGTCCTGGCGCGGCTCGAACATCGCCCGCACGAAGTCGCCGGCGGCACTCGTTGCCGTCAAATCCGTGACGTGCGATTTCCGTAGCCTGCGGGCCATGCAGGATCTGATCGAGCGAGCCCTCGCCGAAGACGTCGGAAGCGGAGACATTACAGCCGCCGCGGTGGTTCCGAAAGGGGCGCGGGCCCGCGCGCGGATAGAGCAGCGCGCGCCCGGAGTGCTCGCCGGTCTGGGCGTCGCCGAGGCGGTTTTCCGGCGCGTCGACGCCGGGACCGCCTGGCTGGCGCTCGCCCCTGAGGGCGAATGGCGGGAGCCGGGGCCGGCCGCGCAGGTCGAGGGCGCGGCCACCTCGCTGCTGGCGGCCGAGCGCGTGGCCCTCAACTTCATCGGGCGGCTGTCCGGGGTGGCGACGCTCAGCCGGCGCTACGTGCAGGCGGTCGAGGGCACCGGCGCCGCCATCCTCGACACCCGCAAGACCACGCCCGGCCTGCGGGCGCTCGAGAAGGAGGCGGTGCGCGCCGGCGGCGCTCGGAACCACCGGGCCGGCCTGTTCGACGCGGTGCTCGTCAAGGAGAACCACGCGGCCGTCGCCGGCGGCGTGGGGGAGGCGGCCCGGCGCGCGCTGGCGGGCGCTCCCGCAGGCGCGCCCGTCGAGGTCGAGTGCGCCGACCTGGGCGAGGTCGAGCAGGCCCTCGAAGCCGGAGCTCCCAGGCTGCTGCTCGACAACATGGACACCTCGACCCTCAGCCGCGCCGTCGAGCTGGCCGGCGGGCGGGCCGAGCTCGAGGCCTCCGGCGGAATCACGCTCGACAACGTGCGCGAGATCGCCGAGACGGGCGTGGACTTCATCAGCGTCGGCGCGCTCACGCACTCCGCCCCCGCGCTCGACGTTTCCATGGAGCTCGAGCCGCTGGGCTAGACTTGTCCTTGCCTGCGCGGTCGCGCGGGCTCATTTTCGGACGCCGAAGCGAGGGTTCGGAAACATGCAGTCCCCACTGACGCTCGAGAACATCCCTGCGCTCAAGCGAGAAGTCCGCGCCCTCGCGGAGGAGCGCGACGCCGTGATCCTGGCCCACAACTACCAGGTGCCTGAGGTCCAGGAGGTCGCCGACTTCGTGGGCGACTCGCTCGGGCTCTCCCGTCAGGCGGCCGCCGCCGACTGCGAGGTGATCGCCTTCTGCGGCGTCCACTTCATGGCCGAGACGGCATCGATCCTCTCGCCCGACAAGGTCGTGCTGCTGCCCGACCTGGAGGCGGGCTGCTCGCTGGCGGACTCGATCACCGCCGACCAGCTGCGGGCCTGGAAGGCGCGTCATCCCGGCGCCGTGGTGGTCATGTACGTGAACACCACCGCCGAGGTCAAGGCCGAGACCGACTACTGCTGCACCTCCTCGAACGCGGTCCAGGTGGTCGAGCACATCTGGCGCGAGCACGGCGAGGACACCGAGATCCTCTTCGGCCCGGACATGTGGCTGGGTGCCTACGTCGAGCGCGAGACCGGCAGGCGCCTGAACGTGTGGGACGGCGAGTGCCACGTGCACGCCGGCATCCGCCCGGCCGACATCGCGCAGGTGCGAGGCGAGCACCCGGACGCGGAGTTCCTGATCCACCCCGAGTGCGGCTGCACGACCCAGGTCATGGAGTACGTGGCCGCCGGCGACGTCGACGGCGACCACACCCACATGCTGTCCACGAGCGGCATGCTCAGGTTCGCGGCGCACTCCCGCGCGGACGAGTTCATCGTCGCCACCGAGACCGGCATGCTCCACCCGCTCGAGGCCGAGAATCCCGGCAAGACCTTCATCCCGGCCAACCGCGCTGCGGTCTGCCGCTACATGAAGATGATCACGCTGCCGAAGCTGCGGGACGCCCTGCGCGATCTCGAGCCCCGAGTCCAGGTGGACCCGGGGCTCGCCGAGCGCGCGCGGGTGCCGATCGACCGCATGGTCGCGATCGGCTAGCGCAGGCCGCGGCCGGCCGCGCCTACTTCACCAGCTCGATCTTCTCGAAGACGAGGCCGTCGGCGGTCAGCACCAGGCGCGCCTGGCGCACCCGGCGGCCCGGGTCGAGCCAGTCCGCCGAGCACTGGTTGCCCTGCGGCTTGTCCTCGTAGTCGCCCTCGTCCGTGGACTCGTCGACGTCCTCGTCGAGGTCCTTCTCGGCGTCCTCCTCATCGGACGGCTCCTCCTCGGGCAGCTCCTCGTCCGGGTATTCCTCGTCCCAGATAGCGCCGCGCGCCTGGATCTTGAAGGCGTACTCCTTCTCGGCTGCGTGCTCGGAGATGCACTTGACGCGCGTGTCGTCGGTCACCCAGCCGCGCAGGACGTCGCCGTTGGACAGGTCGACCGTGAGCAGCCCCTCCTCGAACGACACGATCACGCCGGCATGCTCCCGGCCGTCCTTCACCCCGTCGTTGTCGGTGTCGGGATCGACCGGGTCGTTGCCGGTCGCGTCCTCGGCCGAGTTCTTGAGCTTGTCGCGATCCGGGTCCTCCGCGCCGTCGGGTTTGCGGTCGTTGTCGCTGTCGCGGTCGCGCGGGTCGGTGCGCTCCCGCAGCTCGTTGCTGTTGTCCACCCTGTCCCGGTCGTTGTCGCGGCCGGCGCTGTTGTGCTTGGTGGACAGACCGTGCCGCTTCTCCCAGCGGTCCGGCAGCCCGTCATGGTCGCGGTCCTTGGCCATCGTCGCGCCCGGCAGCGCGAGCGCGCCGGCCGCGAGCATGGCAATGAGCCCGAAAAGCAACTTCTTCACGATGAATCCCCCCGAAAAGTGCCTGGTCTTCCGCAGGCTCATCTTCGGGCCGCGCCGGCGCCGGCTGGAGCCTGGGACGCGGACCTGGATGAATGTCCGATGCCCGGGAGGGACAGCCGGTACTGCTGGTCGTAGCCCGAGCCCTATCCGGGCCCGGAGTTGTCCGTCTCGAAATCGGATCCGTCGCCCGAGCCGCTCCCACTGGAGCCGCTCCCGCTGGAGCCGCTCCCACTGGAGCCGCTCCCACTGGAATCGCTCCCGCTCGAGCCGCTTCCGCTGGAGCCCGAGCCGCTGCTTCCGGACCCGCTGCTCCCGGACCCGCTGTTGTCGGATCCTCCGTCGCCCGAGCCCGGCCCACTCGAGTCCAGGCTCACGCTATCTCCGCCGGACCCCGGGCCGCTCGAGTCGAAGTCCTCCTCGCCTGAACCCGGGCCGCTCGAGTCGTGGCGCTCGCGCTGCCCGCCGGGACCGGGGCCGCTGGAGTCGAAGTCGCCGTCACCGTCGCCCCTGCCGGAGCGGTCGCCGCCGCCGCGGCCCGACCCGCCATCTCCGCCGGACAGGTCACCGCCCGAGACGGCGCCGCCCCCGCCGGATCCGGAGCTGCCGCCACCGGAGTCTGCGGCGCCGGCCCCTCGCCCCGGCCCCTCGCGCTCCGCGGCCGGCGACTTGGCCTTGGCCGCCTCCTCCTTGGGGCCCTCCGGGGCGACCGCAACGCCGCCGACCACGGCCCCGGTCACGAGCGCGGTGGCGCAGACCTTCGTCACGGCCGCACCCGCGGCGGCCCCGCTGCAGAGCTCGGCGACGCGGGCGGCCACCGACTCGCCGGGGGCGCCCCAGGGGATGCGTGTGATCAGCCCGGCGGGGGTGACGGCCGTCGCCGCGGCGCGAACGCTGTGCCGCGCCCGGTTGAGCAGCTGGCGGACCGCGCCGCCGGTGACTCCCAGCTCGGCAGCTATCTGGTCGTAGCTGCGCCCCTCGAGCTCGCGCAGGAGGATGGCCTCGCGCTGGCGCTCGGGCAGGTCCTGAACGGCGCCCAGGACCTCGCGCAGGCTCATGTTGCGCTCGAGGGCCTGGTCGGGACGCTCGACGCCGTCGAATCTGTCGTCGAGCTGCTCGTGGCGGAGGGCCTTGTCGCGCAGGGCGTTGAGGGCCGTGTTGTGCGCGATCCGGTAGAGCCAGGGCCTGAGCCGCAGCTCGGCGTCCCCGTCTCGCATGGCGTCGTAGGCGCGCACGAAGGTCTGCTGCACCGCGTCCTCGGCGCGCTCCTCGGGGAGGATCCGGGAGCAGTAGCGCAGCAACGCCCGCCGGTAGCGGGTCACGATCGCCTCGAAGGCCGGCTCGCTTCCCGCCCGCACCAGGTCTACAAGCCGCTCGTCGCTCTGCGTGCGGAGCACGGACTGGCCGGCTAGGCGCGCTGGAGCGAGAAGCGATCTGGGCGTCATTCCGCTATTCGAGGTGCGACAGGGGTCATGCTGAAAACACCGCTCCCGCCGAAAACTCACGCCCTTTGATCGGGCCGGAGCCGCGCCCTCACCGAGGGTATCGGCAGCTGCCGTTCAAACTAGCTGGATGCGCCTTCTTCACCCGCAGGTCGAGGAGACCACACCCGAGGATCTGGCGTCCGGCCTGAGGCTGGGCGAGCTGGCGCCGTCTGACCGTCCCTACCTGGCCCTGAACATGGTCTCCTCGCTCGACGGCAAGGCAACGATCGACTGGCGCACCCGAGGCCTGAGCAGCGAGCTCGACCGGCGGCTCTTCCACCACCTGCGCACCCAGGCCGACGCGGTGATGGTCGGCGCCGGCACCGCGCGCGTCGAGCGCTACGGCCGCATGGCGAAAAGCGAGGAGCTTCGCGGGAAGCGCCGCGCGGAGGGGCTCGACCCCGATCCGCTCGCCGTGATCGTCAGCGCCAGGCTCGACCTGCCGGCGGACCTGCCGCTGCTCAACGAGCCAGAGCAGAGAGTCGTGATCGCCACGGGCTCCGACGCCACGCTCCCGGACCTGGCTGCACAGGTCGAGTACCTGCGGGTCGGCGACGACCTGCCGGTGCTGATGGCCCGGCTGCGCCGGGACTTCGGCGTGCGTTCCGTCCTATGCGAGGGCGGGCCCACGCTGAACTCGCACCTGCTCGCGGCCGGCTTGATCGACGAGCTCTTCCTCACCCTCCACCCCAAGCTCAGCGGCGGGGCGGCGGCCCTGACGATCGTGGCCGGCCGCACCCTGGTCGCGCCGGCCGAGCTCGACCTCGTGTCGCTGGCCGAAGGCGAGGGCGACCTGTTCACGCGCTGGCGCATCAAGCACTAGTTCCCGTGCAAAAACCCCTGCATTGGCGCATATCCCGGGTGACTTGCGCTAGAACCGGCCATCCATGGCTACTGCTCGCACGCGGACGGCCCCTGCCCGCGCACAGCCCCCGGCGGCGGCCGCCGGCGTTCCGGTTGTCGAGCTGCGCGACGTCACGAAGGTCTATGAGGGGGGATCGATCGGCCTGGACGGCGCCTCGATGCGCATCGGGCGCGGCGAGTTCGTATTCCTCGTGGGGCCCACCGGGTGCGGCAAGTCAACCTGCATCCGGCTGCTGCTGCGAGAGATCGAGCCCTCCCGCGGCGAGATACTGATCGCCGGCCGCACGCTCGGGGAGATCCCCCGCCAGCGGGTCCCGCACCTGCGCCGCAACATCGGCACGGTCTTCCAGGACTTCAAGCTGCTGCCCAATCGCACCGTCTACGACAACGTCGCCTACTCGCTCCAGGTGATCGGCGAGTCGAGGCAGGTGATCCGCCGCAAGGTGCCGGACATCCTGCGACTGGTCGGCCTGTCGACCAAGCTGCACAACTACCCGGACGAGCTCTCCGGCGGGGAGCAGCAGCGCGTCTCCATCGCTCGGGCCTTCGTGAACCACCCGCCGCTGCTGCTGGCCGACGAGCCGACGGGCAACCTCGATCCCGAGACCTCGATCGGGATCATGCAGCTGATCTACCGCATCAACCGCACGGGGACCACCGTCATCGTGGCCACCCACGACAAGGAGATGGTCGACAAGATGCGGCGCCGGGTGATCGAGCTGCGCGAGGGCCGGATCGTGCGCGACGAGCTCTCGGGCCTCTACCGCCCCGACGAGTCGACCACCGAGTTCGCCGTCCGCCTTCGAGGCGAGATGGGCGTCGGCCCCGAGGGCCACCCGAACTAGCTGCGCATGAACTTCGCGTTCTTCCTCAAGGAAGCACTGCGCGGGCTGCGGCGCAGCTCCGCGCCGGCGCTCGCCGCGCTCCTGACCGTGCTGCTGACCGCTCTCGTGCTCGGCGTGTTCATCCCGATCGTGCAGGCCACCACCGGCACGGCCAACGAGGTGCGTGAACGGATCGTTGTCGACGTCTACGTCGAGCCGACGGCGACCGAGGCCGACAGGGCGGAGCTGCGCCAGGCACTCGAGAGCACCTCGAACGTGAAGTCCGCGGAGTTCATCTCAAAGGACGAGGCCCTGGAGCGCGCCAAGGAGAAGAACCCCGAGGCGTTCGAGGCGGGCGCCGAGCTGCTCGGCAGCAACCCGCTGCCCGACTCGTTCCGGGTGACCCCTGATGACCCCGACGAGCTCGAGCTGATCACGGCGAAGCTCGCGCCAGGAGGCACCCCGGCGCTCGCGGCGGTCGACGAGGTGAGAAAGCGCGAGGAGGACACCGACAAGATCCTCTCGGCCACCGGGCTCGTGAAGATCCTGACGGCCGGGCTGGCGGGCCTGCTGCTGTTCGCCTCGATCGCGCTGATTGCGAACACCATCCGCCTGTCGATCTTCGCCCGCAGGCGCGAGGTCGAGGTGATGAAGCTGGTGGGCGCCACCAATTGGTTCATCCGCTGGCCGTTCGTGATCGAGGGCGTGATCGTGGGGTTCTTCGGCGGCGTGCTGGCGGTGCTGCTGCTCACGATCGCCAAGGAGACCTTCATCGACCCGCTGTCGGACCGCTTCGCCCTGCTGGCCGCGCCCGACACGATCGACTTCCCGCTGCTGATCGTGCTGCTGATGCTGGCCTGCATCCTGGTGTCGGCCATCGGCAGCGGCATCACCCTGAGGCGCTTCCTGCGCGTCTAGACGCCACTACCCTCACAGGCCTCGATGCGCTCCATCCGTTCCGCCACCGCGGTGATCGGCTTCGTGCTGCTCGCACTCCTCGCCGGCATCTGGCTCGGCGGCCATCCGGACTCGCTGCCTGGGCCGCTGCGCGACGCCCTTGTCGAGGAGGACCGGGCGGTGCGAACCGAGATCATCGAGGCAATCCAGGACAACTACTACCGCCGGGTGCCCGAGCAGGAGCTCGACGCCGCCTCGCTCAAGGGGATCGTGCAGGCGCTCGAGGACCCGTTCTCGCATTACCTCACGCCGAGTGAGGCGGAGCAGTTCCAGGAGTCGGTCGAGGGAGAGTTCGACGGCGTCGGGATGACGGTGGAGGAGGATCGCCGCGGGCTGCGCGTGCTGAACGTTTTCGATGGCTCGCCGGCGCGGCGCGCGGGGATCGAGGCGGGGGACCTGGTCGTCAGCGTCAACGGGCGCTCGATCGCGGGGGTCACGAGCGAGGTGGCCACCGCGCGGATCAAGGGCCCGCCGGGCACCGGGGTGCGGCTCGAGGTGGTGACTCCCTCCAGCGGCAGGCGGCGCGAGCTGCGCCTGACCCGAAAGCGCATCGAGGTGCCCGTGGCCGAGGGCCGCATCGTCGAGCGCGGCGGACGCCGGATCGCCGTGATCGAGCTGCTCAGCTTCTCGAGCGGGGCCCACGGACTGCTGCGACGCGAGCTCGACAGGCTGCTCGGGCGGGGCGCTCAGGGTGTCGTGCTGGACGTGCGCGGCAACGGCGGAGGGCTGCTGACAGAGGCGGTGCTGGTGGCCAGCCAGTTCATCGAGGACGGCGAGATCGTCTCGGTGCGCGGGCGCGCCAGGGCCGAGCGCAGCGAGGACGCCCAGGGCGACGCCATCGACGAGGACATACCCGTGGTGGTGCTCGTCGATCAGGGCAGCGCGAGCGCGTCGGAGATCGTGGCCGGGTCGCTTCGCGACCGTCGCCGCGCCCGGATCGTGGGCACGCGTACGTTCGGAAAAGGTCTCGTGCAGGAGGTCGAGCCGCTGTCGAACGGAGGCGTGCTCGACCTGACGGTCGCCAACTACTACCTGCCGTCGGGCAAGACGATCGGCCGCCGGGGCCTGGCTCCGCAGGTGCGCGCGCGCGACGACCCCGACACCTCCAGGGACGAGGCGCTTCCGAAGGCGATCCAGGCGCTGCCGGCCGGCGGTAGGTGACGCCACCGGCGCCCCGGCGGGGCGATCGCCTCGAGGCTCCGCTGGTGGCCGTGCTCGGAAAGCGCGGCCGCTTCCTCGTCGCGGAGCCGCTGTTCGGGCGCGGGCCGCGCACCGCGGTCGATCCCCGCTGCGCCGCGGAGGGCGACCTTGTGCTGGTCGGCTCGGGCAAGCGCGGGGCGAGGGTGGTGCGCGTGCTGGGTCGCCCCGACGTGGCCCGCGACGTGGTCGAGGGGCTGATGGTCGACGCCGGCCTGCATCGCGCCTACGCCCGCCGCGCCGCCGACGAGGCCGATGCCGCCGTGGCCGAGCCGTTCGCTGCCGACGCCCGCGTCGACCTGACGGAGCTGCCCACCTTCACGATCGACCCCGACGACGCCCAGGACTTCGACGACGCGATCTCGGCCCGCCGGGAAGGGGGGATCGCCCGCCTGTGGGTGCACATCGCCGACGTGACGGCCTACGTGCGGCCGGGCGGGCCGCTCGACCGGGAGGCCTACAGGCGCGGCACCAGCGTGTACGTGCCGGGCGAGGTCGAGCCGATGCTGCCCGAGGTGCTGTCGAGCCGGGCCTGCTCGCTGCGCCCCGGCGAGGTCAAGCTGGCCGTGACCGTCGAGATGGAGCTCGAAGGTACGGCCGTGCGCAAGGCCGTGTTCCACCGCACCCGCATTCGAAGCGACGCACGGCTTACGTACGGACAGGTCGACACGATCTTCGCCGGCCGCGAGCGGGCCGAGGAGCCCTGGGCCGCGCCGCTGGCCGTAGCGCGGGAGGTGGCGGCCGCGCTCGGCGAGCGCCGCGACTCGCTCGAGCTCGGCGCGCCGGAGCCGGTGTTCGAGTTCGATGCCGACGGCCACGTGACCGGCGTGCATCAGGAGCACCAGACCGAGTCGCACCGGCTGATCGAGCAGCTGATGGTGCTGGCCAACGAGCAGGTGGCGGGCTATCTGGCCGACCATCGGCTGCCCACCCTCTACCGGGTACACGAGCGGCCCGACCCGCGCTCGGTCGAGAACCTGGTGGAGCAGCTGGCGAGCCTCGACCTGCCCACGCCGCCGCTGCCGGAGCACATGACTCCGCAGCAGGCCGCCGAGGCCGCCGCGGAGGCCTCGCGCCTGGTGGCGCGCCACTCGGGCGGGAAGCGGGCGTTCGGGATGCTCGTGCTCCGGGCGCTCAAGCAGGCCTTGTACTCGCCGAAGAACCTCGGCCACGCGGGCCTGGCCAGCCCGCGCTACTGCCACTTCACCTCCCCGATCCGCCGCTATCCGGACGTGATCGCCCACCGCGCGCTCCTCCAGGGTCTCGGGATAGACCACACCGCGATGCCCGCGCACGAGCTCGACGAGGCCGGGGTGCTGACTTCGGCGGCCGAGCGCGAGGCCTCCCAGATCGAGCGCAACGCCGACGACGTGTGCCTGGCCTTCCTGCTCGAGCGGCTGATGTCGGAGTCGGACCCGGTTCAGCCGCCCGCGTTCCCCGGCGAGGTGGTTGGCCTGGTCGAGAAGGGCGCGTTCGTGCGCTTCGCCGCCGGAGGCTGGGAGGGCTTCGAGGGGTTCCTGCCGAGCCGCCGCCTTCGCGACTGGTGGACGCTCAACGAGCCCGGCACGGCCCTAATCGCCGAGAGCAGCGGACGCCGCCTGCGACTGGGCGATCCGGTCGACGTGATGGTGGACCGCGTGGAGGCGCCACGGGGCCGGGTGGACCTGTCCCCGGCTGGGTCATACTCGGATTGATGGCCAAGAAGGGCAAGCGCAAGGCCGCGCCGGGGGACGTCGCCACGAACAGGCAGGCGTCGTTCCGCTACCAGCTGCTCGAGAAGCTCGAGGCGGGCATCGAGCTGCGCGGCTCGGAGGTCAAGTCGCTGCGAGAGGGCGGAGTGCAGCTCAAGGACTCCTACGCCGAGGTCCGCGACGGCGAGGTCTGGCTGCGAAACATGCACGTCGCTCCCTACAAGCCGGCCGCCCGAGAGAACCACGACCCCGAGCGTCCCCGCAAGCTGCTGCTGCACCGGCGCGAGATAGAGCGCCTGATCGGCAAGACCGCCGAGCGCGGCCTGACACTGGTGCCGACCCGCGTCTACTTCAAGGGCCCCCGCGCCAAGGTCGAGCTGGCCCTGGCGCGAGGCAAGGACGTGAAGGACAAGCGCCGCTCGATCAAGGACCGTGAGACCCGCCGCGAGATCGACCGCGCGCTGAGCGAACGACGCTAGGCTGGGACGCCGCATGAGCACTCGAGCCTTGGCTCAGGACGCCCGGGACATGCTGGTCCTCTCGCGCGGCCTCGTCGCGTACAACCTCGCTTACCTGGCGCTCGCCTGGGCCGTGGCGATCGCTGCCATCGCGGCGTTCTGGGCCTGGCCCGCCTGGTACACGTTCGCCCTGGCCTTCCTGGTCGTTTCGTCGCGCCAGCAGGCGCTCCTGAACGTCGAGCACGAGTGCGTGCACCGCAAGTTCCTGCCGAGCCTGCGCTCGAACAACTTCGTCGGCACCTGGCTGGCCGCCGCCGCGGTGGGGTCGCCGTTCGGCGCGGCGCAGGCCCGGCACCTGTCGCACCACCGGCTCCTCGGCAGCGACGAGGATCCCGACCGCGAACTTCACAGCGGCGACGACAAGCGCACCCGCAAGGGGCTGTTCCGCTACTTCGCCGGGGCGCTCATGGGCGGCTATGCCGGGATGGTCCTGATGGGTCCGCGAGCCCCGAAGGCGGCCGCGACGGGCGGCGCCGCCAGGCGCGACCTCCTCTCGCTCGTGGTGGTCCAGGGCGCGATCGCCCTGGGGCTGACGCTCGGCTTCGCCTGGTGGGTCTACCCGGCCCTGTGGCTCGCTCCGCTGGCGACCCTCACCGCCCTGTCCCACCTGCTCCGCAGCTTCGTCGAGCACGCAATCACCGACGGCGAGGAAGCCGTGCACGGCAATCGACTGATCACCATCCGCAGCAACCTGCTCGAGCGGGCCCTCGTGTCGCCGTACTTCATGAACTACCACGCCGAGCACCACCTGCTGCCGTCGGTGCCCGCGCCGCGGCTGCGAGCGCTCCAGCATCGCCTCGCCACGCGCGAGGACACGCCGACGGTGCTCGTCCGCCAGTCCTACGGCGGCGCGGTGCGGCACTACGCGCGAGCCCTTCCGGACGATTGACGTGAAGAAGGTCTCCGTGCCCTGCGTGCACTGCGGGGCACCCGGCGGCCGGCCGCTGTGGACGGGTCGCGAGCACGAGTACGACAACACGACGCGGGACGACTTCACCTTCGTGCGCTGCGAGTCGTGCGGGCTGGTGCGCCTCGACCCGCGGCCGGACGTGAGCGAGCTGGGGACGATCTACCCGGCGAACTACTACGCGTACAACCTCGTCTCGGAGGAGCCGGCGACCAACCCGAGCGCCACCGACCGGGCCAAGATGCGGATGTACCAGCGGCGGCTGCTCAGCCTGCTCGAGCGCCTCGGCAAGACGGGGCGGGTGCGCATCCTCGACGTGGGCTGCGCCGACGGGCGCCTGCTGGACTGGTACGCGGCAAGCTCGGCCGGCGACCGGCTCGAGACGCACGGGATCGAGATGAACGAGGAGGCCGCGGCCATAGCGCGCAGGCGCGGCCACCGGGTCGTGGCGGGCCGGTTCGAGCTCGACGACGCGCTCGAGGCGGGCGCGTATCCGATCCTGACCGCATCGGACTGTTCGATCTGCGTCGGCACGCTCCCCGCCCTCGCCCGCCGCCGGCCCGATGCGCACGTGCTCTGGCTCGACGCGCACGGCGACTTCAACTCGCCCGACACCTCGGGCAGCGCGTTCCTGGGCGGCATGGCGTTGGCGGGCGCGTGCGGCATGTGGGACCCG
>DATACN010000212.1:0-3910 GCA_036258995.1 Thermoleophilaceae bacterium
GGGGGCCCGTTTCCGAGGGAGGAGTGATGCGATCTGTGATCTGTGGGGGGAAGTTTCTCTAGCTGGTCGCCAGCGAGTACCTGGTGTTCGTGGCGATCAGGCCGGTCGCGAGGCCGGCGGTCGCGAACAGTGCAAACGCCCAGGGCTGGCCCGTCAAGCCGAAGGCGACCCCGGCCATCAGGAGGCCTGCCGCCAGGCCCAGGTCGTACACCGCCTGCGCGAGGATCGGGAGCGTCCCCCGGCCGTCGTCCGCGGTTCCGGCAAGGCCGAGCGCGATCGTGAGCGCGCCCACGACCAGGCCGAACGCGGCCGCCGCGGTGGACAGGCCAACGACCACCGGGGTGAGGATCAGGAGCCCGCCGATCGCGATCAGGAGACCCGATCGCAGCGCGGGGGAAAGAAGCCTGAATAGCGTCATCGACTTCGAGGCTACGCGGGAGACCCTCGCGCTGTGTGACCTGCATCACGGACCGGGGCGGGGGGTACGCTCCGCCGGTGGCAAAGCGACGCCTGGACGCGCTGCTGGCGGAGCGCGGCCTCTTCGAAAGCCGCTCGCGTGCCGCTGCGGCGGTGCTCGCGGGCGAGGTGAGCCTGGGCGGCAACGGGCGCCGGGCGGAGAAACCCGGCCAGCTCGTGCCGGAGGACGTGGACCTGGAAGTCGCGCAGGCGCCGCAGTTCGTCTCCCGCGGCGGGATCAAGCTCGCCAACGCGCTCGACGCCTTCGGAATCGACCCGGGGGGCCGGCTGTGCCTGGACGTGGGCGCCTCGACGGGCGGCTTCACGGACTGCCTGCTCCAGCGTGGCGCCGAGGCGGTGGTCGCCGTGGACGTCGGCTACGGGGACCTGAGCTGGCGCCTGCGCGAGGATCCGCGGGTGACCGTGCTCGAGCGGGTCAACGCGCGGGAGCTGCGCCCTGAGCAGCTCCCCTACGAGCCGGACCTGATCGCCGCCGACGTGTCGTTCATCTCGCTGGCGAAGGTGCTGCCGGCGGTGATCCGCTGCGCGGCCCCGGCCTTCGACTGCCTGGCGCTCGTCAAGCCGCAGTTCGAGGTCGGCCGCGACCGCGTCGGCAAGGGCGGGGTGGTGCGCTCGGCCGAAGACCGCCTGGTCGCCCTGGCGGGGGTCGGCAGCTTCGCCCGCGAGGAGCTCGGCCTCGCCGTGCTCGGCTACGCCTCTTCCGGGCTGCCCGGCCCGGCCGGAAACCGCGAGAGCTTTGTGTGGCTGGCCGAGCCCGGTCGCGACGGGGCCCTGGAGGACCTCGAAGCCGCGGCCCGGAGGGCCGAACCCTGAGCGACGGACCGCGCTCGGTGACTGTGTTCACCCGGCGCAACCCCGCCGACACCGCCCGGGCGGTGCGCCGGCTGATGGAGCTCGCCGCCGAGAGCGACGTACAGGTGCGGGTGCCGCCGGGCGAGCTCGACAAGCACGACCTGGAGCCGTTCGACAACGCGGAGTTTGGGGCCGATCCCGCCGGCGAGACCGACCTGGCGGTGGTGCTCGGCGGCGACGGGACGATCCTCTCGACGCTGCGCCTGTACGCGGGCCGCGACGTGCCCGTGTTCGCCGTCAACTATGGCGCTATCGGCTTCCTGGCCACGGTCGAGAACGCCGACCTCGAGGACGGCCTGCGCCGAGCTCTGGCGGGCGACTTCGACGTGCTGAAGCTTCCGGTGCTGACCGCCGAGACCACGAGGGGCGACGAGATCGCGGTCAACGACATCTCCTTCCACCGACGGCAGACCGGCCGGGTCGCGGAGCTCGCGTACTCGGTGCGCGGGGAGGAGCTCGGCGAGGTCCGCTGCGACGGCCTGGTGGTGGCCACCCCGGCCGGATCCACGGGCTATAACCTCGCGAACGGCGGTCCGGTGCTGGCCTGGGGGGTGGAGGGCTACGTGGTGTCGTTCATCGCCCCGCACACGCTGACCGCCCGGGCCCTGGTCGTGGCCCCGACCGACCTGCTCGAGGTGACCAACAGGTCCACCGGCGACGATCCCGTCGACATGACCACCGACGGCCGGCCCGCCACCCCGATCGCCTCCGGCGAGACCGTTCGGATCCGCTTCGAGGAGGGGCGCTCGCTGCTCGCGCAGACCGAGGGCGCGACCTTCTACCACCGCATGCGCGACAAGTTCGGGCGCCTGGCCTACTAGTCCGTTACGTCGGGCAGGCTCCGTCGGGCTCCGTTGCTAGACCTGGCGACGTGCTGGTCGAGCTGCGCATCGAGAACCTGCTCCTGATCGAGCGGGCCGAGCTGCGTCCGGGGACCGCCCTCAACGCGATCACCGGCGAGACCGGCGCGGGCAAGACCGTCCTGGCGCACGCGCTCGACCTGCTGCTGGGCGGCAAGCCCCGTCCGGGGATCGTGCGCCCCGGGGCCAGGGAGGCCTACGTCGAGGGGGCCTTCGAGCTGCCGCCGGGGCTGCTCGACCGGCCCGAGCTCGCCGACCTGCGCGAGCGGATCGGGGAGGATCCGGACGAGCTCGTCCTCGCCCGCCGCGTGGGGGCGGAGGGCCGGAGCAGGGCCTTCGTCCAGGGCCGCTCGGCCACCGCCGCGGACCTGCGCGAGCTCGGGGGCGCCCTCGTCGCGTTCTTCGGGCAGCACGAGCACCGCAAGCTGACCGTCGCGGCTGCCCAGCTCGACCTGCTCGACGGGTTCTGCGGCGCGAGGCAGCTGGAGCTGCGCGCGCGGCTGGCCGCCGCCCATACGCGCGCACGCGAGCTCGCCTCCGAGCTCGAGGAGCTGCGCGAGCGGGCGGGTGCGCGCGACCGCGACCTCGATCTGCTGGCGTTCGAGATCGCCGAGGTCGAGGAGCTCGGGCCGAGCGAGGAGGAGGAGAGCGACCTGCTGGCCGAGCGCGAGCGGCTTCGCAGGCTGGACGGCCTGCTGGCCGCCGGAATCCGGGGGGCCGAGGCCCTGGTGCCGGAAGCGGGTGAGGGCGGAGCGGCGGAGCTGATCGCGGGCGCCGAGAATCAGTCGCGTGAGGTGGAGGGTGTCGATCCTCAGCTCGATTCCCTGGTCGCGCGCCTCGCCGCCCTCCGCATCGAGGCCGAGGACCTCGGAGCAGAGCTGCGCCGCTACGCGGGCTCGCTCGAGGGCGAGCCGGGTCGCCTCGAGCAGGTCGAGGAGCGGCTCGACCTCTACGACAGGCTGAAGCGAAAGCACGGCGGCAGCGTGGCCGCGGTGCTCGAGCACGCCGAGCGCTGCCGGGCCGAGCGGGCCCGCCTCGAAGGAGCCGAAGTCGCGATCGAGCGGGCGCAGGCGGAGCTGGCCGAAGCCGAGGCGGAGCGCACCGAGCTGGCGGCGCAGATCGGCAAGAAGCGCCGGACCGCGGCCCCCAGGCTCGCTGCCGCGGTCCGCGACGAGCTCCAGGCCCTCGCCATGGAGGACGCGTCCTTCGAGGTCGAGCTCCTCCCGCGCGACGAGGCCGGGCCGACGGGCGCCGAGCGGGTCGAGCTGATGCTGGCGCCGAACCCGGGCGTGCCGGCGGCCCCACTGCGCGAGACCGCCTCGGGCGGCGAGCTCTCGCGGGTGATGCTCGCTCTGATGACCGTGGCGGGGGCAGGCAGCTCGGGCACGCTCGTCTTCGACGAGGTCGACGCCGGCGTCGGCGGCCAGACCGCGCGGGCGGTGGGGGAGCGGCTCCGAAAGCTGGCGGAGGAGCGCCAGGTGCTCTGCATCACCCACCTGCCCCAGATCGCCGCGCTCGCCGAGAGCCACTTCCGGATCGACAAGTCCGCCGACGGCGAGCTGGCCGTCGCCCGTGTCGAGGCCCTCGAGGGCGAGGGCGTGGTGGCCGAGCTGTGCCGGATGCTGGGGGCGGAGGCCTCGGACGCCGGCGCGCGCCGCCACGCGGAGGAGCTGCTCGCGGCGGCCTGACCTACTGTCGTCTGAAGGAGACCGACTGCTGGG
>DATACN010000213.1:0-12659 GCA_036258995.1 Thermoleophilaceae bacterium
CGCTCGCCGGCGGCTTGCCCGACACGAGCACGTTCCCGCCGGACACGTTCGCGGCGGTGGCTCAGCGCATCGCCGCCGAGTCCTGCGCCAAGGCGCTCCAGTACGGCCCCACCGAGGGACTCGACGAGACCAAGCACTGCATCGCCGAGGTCATGGCCGCCGAGAGCATGCGGGCCGACCCCGAGGACGTGATCGTCACGACCGGCGGCCAGCAGGTGATCGATCTCGTCACCAAGACGCTGATCGACCCGGGCGACGTGGTGATCGCCGAGGGGCCGACCTATCCGGGCGCGGTGCCCGTCTTCTCCTCCTACCAGGCGGACGTCGTGCAGATCGACGTCGACAGCCAGGGGATGCGGATCGACCTGCTGGAGGAGACGCTCGAGCGGCTCGACCGCGAGGGCCGCCGGCCCAAGTTCGTCTACACGGTGCCGAGCTTCCAGAACCCGGCCGGCGTAACGATGTCGCTGCCCCGCCGCAGACGGCTCGTCGAGGTCGCGCACGAGCGCGAGCTCCTGGTGCTCGAGGACAACCCCTACGGGCTGCTGCGCTACGAGGGCGAGCCCAACGCCACCCTGCTTTCGCTCGACGGCGGCGTCTACGTGATGTACCTCGGCACCTTCTCGAAGATCCTGTCGCCGGGGATCCGGCTGGGCTGGGTGGTGGCGCCGCCCCCGGTGCTCGAGAAGATCAACCTCGGCAAGCAGGGCGCCGACCTCTGCACCTCGACGCTGTCGCAGCTGATGGTTCAGGCCTACTTCGAGCAGGGCCGCTGGCGCGACTACGTGCAGTCGCTGACCGAGGTCTACCGCTCCCGCCGCGACACGATGCTCGACGCCCTGGCCGACCACTTCCCGCGCCAGGCGGAGTGGACGCGGCCCGGCGGCGGCCTCTTCATCTGGGCCACGCTGCCCGACTTCATCGACACCACCGACCTGCTGGCCCGGGCGCTGCGGGACAACGTGGCCTTCGTGCCGGGTGAGGCCGCCTTCCTCGACGGCCGGGGGCGCAGCTCGATGCGGCTCAACTTCTCGGGGTGCGGCGAGGAGGACATCCGCGAGGGCGTGCGCCGCATCGGCGAAGTGGTCAAGGAGCAGGTGGAGCTCTACGGCACGCTCACCGGCGAGACGGGCGAGATCCCGGCGGTCGAGCCCGCGCCGGAGGAACCGGCGGCCGACGTCGTGCAGATGCCCGCCCGGCCGAGGCGCGAGCGCCGAGCGGGCCCGTGACCCGGGTCGCCGTGCTCAAGGGCGGGCGCTCGCTCGAGCGCCAGGTCTCACTGCGCTCGGGCGCGCGGGTGCAGGACGCGCTCGAGCGGCTGGGCCACGAGGTGGTGGCCATCGACGCCGGCCTGGACCTGGTGCGACGGCTTCGCGCGGCCGAGCCCGACGTGGCCTTCGTAGCCATGCACGGGCGCGACGGCGAGGACGGAACCGCCCAGGAGCTGCTCGAGATCGCGGGCGTCCCGTACACGGGCTCGGGAGTGCTGCCCTGCATCCGCGCGGCCGACAAGGTGCTCGCCAAGCACCTGATGCTGGAAGCCGGGATCCCCACGCCCGCGTTCTTCTCCTTCAGCGAGACCGCGTTCCGCGACCTCGGGGCCGCCGACCTGCTGCCCGCCATGGAGGAGCGGCTCGACTTCCCGATCGTCGTCAAGCCGGCCAGCGGAGGCTCGGCGCTCGGCATCCGCTTCGCGCGATCGGCCGACGACGTGCCGGGCGCGCTCGTGTCGGCGTTCTCGTACGACTCGAAGGTGCTGCTCGAGCGCTACGTCGCCGGGCGCGACCTGGCCGTGTCGGTGCTCGACGACGAGGGCCTCCCGGTCGTCGAGGCGATCCCCCGCGACGAGGACTTCTACGACTTCGAATCGCGCTACGAGATCGGGCGCACCGACTTCGTATGCCCCGCGGACCTCCCCGGCGACGCCACGGAGCGTGCTCAGGAGCTCGCCCTGCGCACCTACCGCCTGCTCGGCCTCGAGGGCTTCGGTCGCATCGACCTCATGCTCGACGAGTCGGGCGACCTCTGGGTGCTCGAGGCCAACCCCATCCCGGGCCTCACCGAGACGAGCCTCCTGCCCCAGGCCGCGGAGGCCGCCGGCATCGCCTTCGACCAGCTCGTCGAGCGGATCCTCGAGCTCGCCGCCGCGCGCGCGCCGGCCGGCTAGCGACTTTCCGTTACTGGTTCTCTTCGCCCGCGGCGAAGTCCTCGGGCGAGACGTTGTCGAGGAAGTCCTTGAACTTCTCGACGACCTCTTCCTGGTCCTCGACCTCGTGCTCGAACTCGATCGCGGACTCCGAGATCACGTCCTCGGCCGCGAAGATCGGGGCGCCGGTGCGGACCGCCAGCGCCAGCGCGTCGGAGGGGCGCGAGTCGATCTCGATCTCCCGGCCGTTCATCTGCAGGGTCACCGCGGCGTAGAAGGTGTTCTCGCGCAGCTCGGTGACCGCCACCTTGCTGCAGGCGATGTCGAGCTCGGTGAGCATCTCGCTGATCAGGTCGTGGGTCATCGGGCGCGGAGTGTTCGCCCCCTGGAGCTTCATGAGGATGGCCGCGGCCTCCGGATGGCCGATCCAGATCGGCAGGAACTTGTTGCCTTCACGGGTCTTCAGCAGGACGATCGGCTGCTTGCCGACCATGTCGAAGCTCACGCCGTAAATCACCATCTCCTGCACGGTCGGGACAGTCTAGTGCCCGTGTGGGGGGCGGCCAGAACCCCTATTGGACGGCTGGCGGCACCCGCTCATCGCAACTACGATGGACCAAGCTGCAGCCGCACCCGCTCGATGCTCGCGAAGCTACGCCGCCGCCACCCCAGCCATGCCGCCCTCGTCGCGTATGCCGCTCTCTTCATTGCGCTGGGAGGCACGTCGGTCGCGGCCATCTCTCTCGAGCGGGGCAGCGTCAAGGGCAAGCACATCGCCAGGAACGCGGTGACCAGCGCGAAGGTCAAGAACTCTTCGCTGCTCGCAAGGGACTTCCGACGGGGTCAGCTGCCGAGGGGAGGGCGCGGGGAGCCTGGCCCTCCGGGCCCCATTGGGCCCACCGGTCCCCTCGGCCCCACGTTCGGCGGCATCACCGGCGACGTCAGGACGCCGCCATCGCTCGAGGGGTCCAGCGCCGTCGGGCTCGGCGGCGGCTCGATCGACGTCCCCCGGGACGGCAAGCTCCTCGTCTTCGCCCGGGACGTCAAGAGCGCCGCCAGCTGCGCAGGAAACCCGTGCTCGGTCCACGTGGGGCTGTACGTGGACGAACGGCCGGTACCCGGTAGCGGCGAGGTCTTTGGCCCCGGAAACAACCAAGCAGTGCCGGTTCCCCCACCGGATCTGTTCGGCTTCATCTCGGTCAGCTCGGGGACGCACGAGATCCAGTACTACGCCGTCAACCCTGACGGAGGCGTGGGCGTCAGCGCCGACGACGGTCAGGGCGCGGTCGTGGGGGCCGTCCTGCTCGGCGGCTAGACGCCGCCCAAGGCCGAGCGCGGGGCAGGCGGCCTCTGTTTGCATAGGCTCGTGGCCTTGCCTGAGGAGACCGCCCTCCCGATCCGTCGCAACACCACGCTGCTCTCGGCGTCGATGGCGATGAACTCCGCGACGCTCCAGCTGCAGGCCGCGGTCGCGTCGCTGACTCTGGTCGGCGTGGTCGGGATCGAGGAGCTGCTGGGCCTGGGCCCGGCGATCGTGCTCGCCTGCGGCGCGCTGGCGGCGCTTCCCGCCGGGCGGGCCATGGACCGCCTGGGGCGCGTTCCGGTTCTGGCGTTCGGATTCGTGGCCGGCGCCGTCGGCTGCGGCCTGGCCGCCCTCGGCAGCGCCGCGGACCTGGCGCCCGTCGTGCTGCTCGGCTTCGTCTGCGTCGGGGCCGCCAGCGGCATGGCGCTGCTGTCGCGGACGGCGGCCGGCGACATGTACCCGCCGGAGCGGCGCGCTCGCGGCATCGCCCTGGTCCTGTTCGGCGCGGTCTTCGGCGCCTTGCTCGGGCCGGCGGTCTTCAGCCCGATCCTCTCCGGGCGCGAGCTCGACGGCGACGCCCTCGCCCCTCTCTGGCTTGCGGCCGGCGGGTTCATGCTCGTGGGGCTGGTCCTGGTCCTGAACGTGCGGCCGGATCCGCGCCGGATCGCCGAGCTCCTGCATACCGGCCAGGACGGCTCGGGGGTCCCGGCCGCGCCTCTTCGGGAGCTGCTGCGCCGGCCGGGGGTCATCCCGGCGCTGCTGGCGGCCCAGGCCAGCTTCGCGGTGATGGTCGGGATCATGACGCTGACCGGCGCGGTCGTGGTCGACCATCAGCACCACGCGGCCCACCACGTGTTCCCGATCATCGGCGCACACGTGATCGGCATGTACGCGCTCGTGATCGTGGTCGGCGACGTGATCGATCGCATCGGCCGCACCCCCTCGCTGTCGGGCGGCCTGGCGCTGATGGCCGTCTCGGTGATCAGCCTGCTGTGGATCGACAGCGTCGTCGCCACCGGCGTGGCTCTGTTCGGCCTGGGCCTGGGCTGGAACCTGTCCTTCGTCGCAGCGACCGCCCAGCTCGCCGACGGGACGCGACCGCACGAGCGGGGCAAGCTGCTCGGCTTCAACGACCTGCTCTCTGGCGCCACCGGGGCGGCTCTTGCGCTGATGGGCGGCCTGGCCCTGTCGGCGCTGGGGGTGGCCGCGCTGGCGATCGGCGGAGCGCTGCTGGTGGCTGGGCCCGCCCTCTGGATCCTGCGCGAAGGGCGAGCCCAGCACTCGCCTGTTGGCGACATTATTGCCCGCTAGACGAGTGGGCGATCCTGGACTCGAACCAGGGACCTCGTCCTTATCAGAGACGCGCTCTAACCAGCTGAGCTAATCGCCCGACGGGGGGCGATTGTAGCGGCGCCAACAGGGCCCGCCGGGCGCCGCTCAGGCGACGTTTCGGGCGCCTCCGGCGAGGATCCGCTCGGCCAGCTCGACCGCCTCCGCGGGCGTCTCCAGGTCGAGCTCGACGCGGCAGCCCTCCCCGCGCGCCCTGACCCGCACCTGGTGCCCGAGGGCCGCGGAGAGGGCGTCCTCCGCCGCGGCCAGGGCCTCGCGCAGGTCGGGGTGGACGGTGACCGGCGCCCGCGGGCGTCGCTCCTCTCCTCCCGCCTCGAGCTCGCGCGCGCGGCGCTCGGTCTCGCGCACCGACCAGCCCTCGTCGCGAGCCATCGAGGCCAGCCGCCGGCGGGCGTTGTGGTCCTTGCAGAGCAGGATCGCGCGGCCGTGCCCCTCGCTCAGCTCGTCGCGCTCGATCATCTCGAGGGCCTCCTCGGGAAGGTCGAGCAGCCGGATCAGATTCGATATCGCGACCCTGCTACGGCCGACGCGGCGCGCGACGTCGCGCTTGGTCATGCCGAGGTCGTCCACAAGCATCGCGCAGGCGCGGGCGGCGTCGACGGGGTTGAGGTCCTCGCGCGCCATGTTCTCGGCGAGGGCGAGGTCGAGGCGCTCCCAGTCGTCGGCATCGCGGACCATTGCCGGGATCGCCGGCAGGCCGGCCAGCTTGGCGGCGCGGAGCCGCCGCTCCCCCGCCACCAGCTCGTAGCGGCCGCCGGGGCGCTGGCTGACGACGATCGGCTGGAGCACGCCGCGCTCGCTGATTGAGATGGACAGCTCGGCGATCGCCGCCTGGTCGAACACCCGTCGCGGCTGGCGCGGGTTGGGGTCGATCAGGTCGACCGGCACCTCCCGCAGGCCGTTTTCCTTCCCGCCGCGGGGCAGTATGGCGTCCAGCCCCCTGCCCATGCCGCGGCGGTCTTCAGCCACGCGCCGCGACCTCCTTGGCCAGCCGCATGTAGGCGGCCGAGCCGGCGCTGGCCGGAGCGTGCCGGGTGACCGGCAGGCCGAAGCTCGGCGCTTCGCCGACGCGCACGTTGCGCGGGATCACGGTCTCGAAGACGAGATCGGGGAAGTGCTCGCGCACTTCGCGCTCGACGTCGCGCGCCAGCCGGGTTCGCCCGTCGTGCATGGTCAGGATCAGGCCCGCGACGGTCAGGCCCGGGTTGACCTCGGCCCTGATCAGCGACAGCGTGTCGAGCAGCTGCGCCAGCCCCTCGAGCGCGAAGTACTCGGTCTGCACCGGGACGATCACCTGGTCGGCAGCCACCAGGGCGTTGACCGTGAGCGGCCCGAGCGAAGGCGGGCAGTCGAGCAGCGTGAAGAGGTAGCGGTCCCGCACGCTCCCCAGCCGCTCGCGCAGACGGGTCTCCGAGCCCGGGATCCGGGGCAGCTCGACGTTGGCGCCGGCCAGGTCCGGCGTGGAGGGCACGAGGTCGAGGCCCCCGATCCCGCTCGGGAGCGCGGCGGCCGTCAGACGAAGGTCTCCCGAGAGGCAGTCGTAGACGTTCGGACCGCCGTGCTTTGGGATCCCGAGCGCAACCGTGGCGTTGCACTGTGGATCGAGGTCCACGAGCAGCGTGGGGTGCCCGGCCTCGGCCACGCTGGCGGCGAGGTTGACGGCGGTCGTGGTCTTGCCAACCCCGCCCTTCTGGTTGGCGATGGCGTAGACGACTCCCATGCGCGCGCGAACCTATCCCCCGCGTCGGTCGGACCCGGACCGTTCGCTCCCGAACGGTCGTTTACGAGCCATCCCCGGCCGGCGGGGAAGGCCCTCCGGCGTGGGCCCGGCCTTCACGAGCACGTGAAGGTGGCGATCGCGGGCCCCGGCGAACGGCTGCACCGACAGGACCTCCCTGACCCGCAGACCCAGCCCGCCGGCCGCCCGCGAAGCCGCCTCCTCCTCCGAGGCGTCCCGAGCCCCCTTCCAGGCGACGAGCACGCCACTCTCGCGTAGGAGCGGGGAAGCGTACTCCGCCACCTCAGCCAGTGAGCCGACGGCGCGAGCGGTCACGAGGTCGTAGGACTCCCGGCCCCCGAACGGCGGCGGGTTCGCCGCCCACTCCTCCGCCCGGGCCGTGACCGAGCGCGCATTCGTCACGTGAGCCGCCTGCAGCAGGCGGTCGATCACCGCCGTCTTGCGGCCCTGAGACTCGATCAGGTCGACCCGCGCGGAGGGCAGCGCGATCGCCAGCACGAGGCCGGGAAAGCCGGCCCCGCTCCCCAGGTCGCCTATCCGCGCCGCCGCGGCCACCTCCGGGACCTCCAGCCCCGAGAGGCTGTCCGCGAGGTGCCCGTCCACCGCCTCCTCGCCCCGCCGCAGTCTCGTGGGCGGATCAGGCTCGGCCTCGAGCGCGGCCATCAGGCTCTCGAACTGGCCCGCCGCGCCGGCGGGCAGGCCGTGCCGGACCGCGAGTGAGGCAAGCGTTTCCCGTGAAACGCTCAGAGCCCCGCGACGGGCGTTATGACGAGCCGGCGGTCGGGCTCGTCGCCCTCGCTGTGGGTCTCCACGTCGGTGCGCCGGCTGAGGTAGGTGTGGACCACCTTGCGCTCCGGCGCGCGCATCGGCTCGAGCTCCACCGCGCGGTCGTATCGCAGCGCCTCCGCCGCGGCCCGGTCGGCCATGCGCTGGAGCGCGTGCTCGCGCCGCTCGCGGTAGCCCGCCGCGTCAACGACCACCTGCTTGCGCTCGCTCCGTCCGCGGAAGGCCGCGCGGAAGGCCAGGTGCTGGAGCGCGTCGATGGTCGCCCCGTGCTTTCCGATCAGCAGCCCGAGGTCCTCGCCGTTGACCGTGGCCCTGATCTCGTCGCCGGTCTCCTCGATGTCGACGCTGCCGCGCAGGTCGAGCGAGTGGACCACGCGGGCCACGATCGCCCGGACCCGCTCGGCCGGCTCCTCGGGAACGTGCTCGGCGAGCGCGCGCCACGCCTCCTCGTCGACCTGGGCCCGGACCGCCGCCGGTCCCTCCGCCGGCTCCTCGACCACCTCGAAGCGCACGCAGTCCGCGGTGATCCCCGGGAAGCGGGGCTCGAGCTCCTTCATCGCGGCCCACTTGGCCTCGCCCACAGTGGCGCCCCGTCCCTCCACCTCGTGCGGCGTCTCGGCCACGGCGATCGCGGACGATCAGCGGCGGCGCCCCGACCGCTTCTTCTTCTTGCGCGGCGAAGGGGGCGGCTTCGAGCCCGACCGGCTGCTGTTGCCGCCAACCGCAGCCTTCTCCTTGGCCTTGGCCTTCTGCGCCTTCGGCGCCTTCTCCGCCCGCTCGGGCTTGCCGTCGTCCTGGACGGGCTTTCCGCGGGCGGGTTTGCGCTCCGCCTCTTCGTCCCTCGGTCCGATCGGCTCCGGCTTGGGATAGAGCTTCCGCACCAGCAGCTGCTGGCCCACGGTCCAGACGTTGGTCGTGATCCAGTAGACGATCAGCCCCGCCTCGAAGTTGATGATGAAGATGACGAAGACGAACGGGAGCGCGAACATGATCCGCCGCTGCATGGGATCGGCGCTGATGGCGGTCACCGCGCTGGCTCCCAGCTGGGTGACGATGTAGATCACGATCAGCGTGACCAGCACCGCGGGCCGGTCGGTGACCTTGTCGGCCAGGTCCGGGATGAACAGGAAGCCCTCGTTGCCCTCGATGTCCGCTTGGAACTTGTCGTCTCGCAGCAGGTAGAAGAGCGCGATGAAGAAGGGGATCTGGAGGATCAGCGGCAGGCAGGAGCCGAGCGGGTTGACCTTCTCGCGCTGGTAGAAGGCCATGATCTCCTGGTTCATCCGCTGGCGGTCGTCCTTGTAGCGCTCCTGGATCCGCTTGATCTCCGGCTGGAGCTGCTGGAGCCGCTGCATCCCCTTCACTCCCTTGAATGTGAGCGGCAGGATCGCCAGGCGCACCGTGAAGGTGAGCAGGATGATCGCCACCCCCCAGCTCCCTTCGAAGTCGCCGACCAGGTCGTGCCAGAACTGCAGGATCGCGTCGCAGACGTCGATCAGCGGCTGTAGGACGTTGGCGATCGTCATCGTGCTCGCGCTCGGAAGAGGGTCTGGTCGTCGGGGAAGTCGACGCCGCCGTGGCTCCAGGGGTTGCAGCGCAGCAGCCGCCAGCCCGCCAGCACCAGGCCCCTCAGCAGGCCGAAGCGCTTGACGGCCTGCACGGCGTACTCGGAGCAGGAGGGATGGTATTTGCAGCGCGCCGGAAGGGCGGGGGAGACCGCGCGCTGGTAGAGCCGCACCGGGGCGACCGCCAGGCCGCGCAGGAAGGTCACGACGACTCGCCCCTGGCCAGCCCGGCCTCCGTGAGCACGGCGCGCAGGGCCGTCTCGATGCCGCGCTCGCCTTCTCGCTCTGCGAGCTCGCCGGCGGCGGGCCGCGCCACGATCACGAAGTCATGGCCCTCGTCGAGCTCGTCGGCCGCGGCCCAGAAGGCCTCCCGGAGCAGGCGCTTGACCCGGTTGCGCTCGACGGCGCCTCCCAGCTTGCGCCCCACCGAGACCCCGAGCCGCGGAGAGCCCTCGCCGTCCTGGCGCGGGAACGCGTACACCACGAGGTGCCGGCTGGCGTGCGAGCGGCCCTCGCGGTAGACCCGCTCGAACTCGCCGCTGCGGGAGAGCCGACGGCGCCTGCGCCGCGCTCGGTCCGCCATCGGCTAGGGAGTCAGCCGCCTGCGGCCCTTTTCGCGGCGCCGCTTGAGGATCCGCCTGCCCGCGCGCGTGCGCATTCGCGCGCGGAAGCCGTGCGTGCGTGCGCGCTTGCGCTTCTTGGGCTGGTAGGTGCGCTTCATGAGGGAGGGCGGAGCCGGACAGTATAGGAGCGCGCCCGGGCTTTTCGCGCGATTTGCGGAGTGCTCCTGCGGGGGCTCGCGGGGACCCGTTCCGAGCCTGAAATGTAGCTGTATATTCGGCCTCTCCGAGGGCAGGTCGGGTCTGGTCCCGAAGGTCCCTCCGCCGATACCCCAGCGCCGAACGAACCCCCCGAGGAGGGTTGCGACTGCCCGTGCCAGACCAGCTCGAGCCCATCTGGCGAGAGATGCGCGACGAGCTGCGGCGGCAGACGCCCGACTTCAAGTTCCACATCTGGCTCGAACCGCTCGAGCTGGCGGGGATGGACGGCAACACCCTCTTCGTGCGGGCTCCCGAGCACATTCGCAGCTGGGTGGGCGAGCGCTATCTGCCCCTGCTGCGCCGGGCGGCCGCGCGGGCGGTGGGCGAGCGCGCGGTCGTCGAGATCGTGGGGCCGGGCTGGAGCCGACCCGAGACCAGCGCCGCCGGCCCGGCGGTCACGCGGCCCGAGCCCCACGAGTCCGCGTTGAACCCCAAGTACACGTTCGAGCAGTTCGTGATCGGCGGCGGCAACCGCTTCGCGCACGCAGCCGCGCTGGCCGTGGCCGAGCTGCCGGCCCAGGCCTACAACCCGCTCTTCCTCCACGGGCCCCCCGGGCTGGGCAAGACCCACCTCCTGCATGCCATCGGCAACTTCGTCTCGCGCTACGGCGCCGGGCTGCGGGTCCGCTATGCCACGGTCGAGCAGTTCACAACCGCCTTCGTCGAGGCCGTCCGGGGGGACCGGATGGCGGCCTTCAAGGACTCCTACAGGCAGGTGGACCTGGTGCTGATCGATGACGTGCAGTTCCTCGCCAGCAAGGAGCGCACCCGTGAGGAGTTCTTCCACACCTTCAACGCGCTACTCGACTCCGGGCGCCAACTCGTGATGACGTCCGACCGCTGCCCGGAGGACCTGGCCCAGCTGGAGTCTCGCCTGACCGAGCGCTTCCGGTCAGGGCTCGTGGTCGAGCTCGAGCCCCCGAGCGTCGAGGTGCGGCGGGCCATCCTCGAGAAGCGCGCCCGGCTCGACGGCGTTTCGGTGCCACCCGACGTGCTAGCCGAGATTGCTGCGCTGGTCAGCAGCAGCGTCAGGGCGCTCGAGGGGGCGCTGATTCGGGTCGTGGCCTACGCATCGCTCAGGGAGGAGGAGCTGACGCCGGGGCTGGTCCGCCACGTTCTGCGCAGGCTCGGCGCGGCCCAGGTCCAGCCTGCGTGCAGCATCTCCGAGATCGTCGACGCCGCGGCGCGGGAGTTCGGCGTGCAGCGTGAGTCGCTGCTGGCCCGCGATCGCCGCCCCGACGTGGCGGCCGCCCGTCAGGTGGCCATGTACCTGGCTCGAGAGCTGACCGACCACAGCCTTCCCGAGATCGGTCGCGGCATCGGAGGGCGCAACCACGCCACCGTGCTCCACGCGGTCAACAGGGTGAGCGCCTCGCTCAACAGCAACCCGGCTGTTCGCAGCGCCGTCGACAACCTCCGAAAGCAGCTGGGACAACCCGCGTGATGACCGCCTCAGGTGGTGTAATCCACAGCCGAAGCGAACCTCGCCCCGACACCTCGATCGGCTGTCTGAGAGGTTTCCGACCCGATATCGACGTGTCAACAGCCCCTACACCCTCAACCAGATCGAGAGTCAGTTTCCGTTGAGGCTGGCCGTTTCCCGTGAAACGCTCCTGGCGCGGCTCGGCGTAGCCGTGCGCGGCGTGTCGACCCGCAGCGCCATCCAGACCCTGGCCGGCGTCCTGCTGCGAGTTGAGGACGGCAGGGCCGAGCTTCAGGCGACCGACATGGAGCTCGGCATCCGGGTGTCGCTGAATGCCTCGGAGTCGAGCGACGGGACAGCCGTCATACCCGGCCGGCTGTTGCTGGACGTGGTCCGCTCGCTCCCGAAGGACGAGTTGACGCTCGAGTACCGCAGCGCGCAGCAGGACGTCGAGGTCGTCTCCGGACCGTCGCGCTTTCACCTCCGGACGCTGCCCGCGGAGGACTTCCCGAAGCTGCCGGAAGCCCCGTCGTCCGGGGTGCTGACCGTCCCCGCGGAGGCCTTCGTCGACACGATCGGCCGGGTGGCCCGCGCCGCTTCTCGGGACGAGACCCGGCCGCACCTCACCGGAGTGCTCGTCTCGGCGAACGAGCGCGAGCTGCGCATGGTCGCGACCGACTCCTACCGGCTGAGCGTGAAGGAGACCACGCTCGACGAGGCTCTCAGCGGCTCACTCGAGGCGAACGTCCCGGCGCGGACGCTGCAGGAGCTCCACCGGATCGCCGTGGCGGGCGAGACGGAGTCGATCGGCGTCGCCGCGCTCGAGAACCAGGTCGTCTTCACCGTCGACGACGTGGTGCTGTCCTCGCGCCTCGTTGAGGGCCGCTTTCCGAACTATCAGCAGCTGCTGCCCGATTCCTACGAGCACGAGCTGCGGGTGAACCGGGCGGAGCTGCTCGAGGTCGTACGCCGGATCAGCCTGCTCGCCCAGAAGAACGCGCCGCTGCGGCTTCGCTTCTCCGAGGGGGCGCTTGACGTGTCGGCCCAGACCCCCGACGTGGGCGAGGCGAGCGAGTCGCTACCCGTGCCGTTCGGGGGCGAACCATTGGAGATCGGCTTCAACCCGGAGTTCTTCCGCGACGGCCTGGAGAGCGCCGAGTCCGACGATCTCGTCCTCAAGCTGATCAGCCCGCTGCGGCCGGGACTGATCCAGTCCGGCGACGATGGCGGCTTCCTGTACCTCGTCATGCCGATCCGCCTGAACGTCTGAGGCCGGCGTGCGGGTATCGCGCGTAACCCTGCGCGACTTCCGCAACTACGAGCGCGCGGAAGCAGAGCTGGCCGAGGGCCTGACCGTGGTCAGCGGCCCCAACGGCGCCGGCAAGACGAACCTGCTCGAGGCGATCTACTTCGGGTGCACCGGCCGCTCGCCGCGCACGTCCAACGAGCGAGAGCTCCTTCGCCGCGGGGCGGAGGTCGCGCGGGTCGCGCTCGGGCTGGCCGGGCCCGACGGCGGCCATCTGCTGG
>DATACN010000214.1:0-2070 GCA_036258995.1 Thermoleophilaceae bacterium
GGCGGGGCGGCCATCGTCGTCGAGTAGGCCCGGCTAGCGCTCGGGCAGAAGGTGCCCGTTCGTGCGCGCCTGCTCGGCCACCCTCTCGGCGTGCTCCAGCCGCTCGAGGGTCGAGCCGAACAGGGCGCGCAGGCGCTCGAGCCGGCGCTGCTCGGAGCGCAGCTCGAGCAGGCCCTGCTTGGCGTCGAGGGCGAAGTCGAGCGTCGCCGCCATCCCGTAGGCGTCGAGCTGGGCAAGGTCCTTCTCGCTCGGCCGGGCGTCTGTGACGCGCTCGACCAGGTCGGCGTAGCTCTCGCGGGCACCCTCGCCGGCATCGGGGTCGGGCGACTCCTCGTCCTCGTCGAGCAACTCGACGTCGCCGGCGGGATACGGCATGTCCTCGATCCGCCGCAGCAGCCGGAACGGCTCGGCTCCCTGGACGAGCACGTTCATGCGGCCGTCGTCCATCTGCTCGAGCACCTGGGTGACCTTGGCGGTGCATCCGACTTCCTTGAGGCCGTCGTCGGACATCCAGATGATCCCGAACTCCTCGCCGCTCTCGAGACACTCGCCGATCAACAGCTTGTAGCGCTCCTCGAAGATGTGGAGCGGCACGACCTCCTCCGGTAGCAGCACCAGGCCCAGCGGGAACAGCGGAAGCCTGTCGATGGCCTCTCCCATCGCCCCTAGGCTAGTGGCCGCCGATGCCCCTGCGGAAAGCCCTTTTCCAGGTTCAGCCCTACCGGCCCCAGCGTCCGATGCGCGAGCTCCAGGAGCAGCTGGGCCTCGACCGGATCGTCAAGCTGGCCTCGAACGAGGGCGCCTTCGGTCCGCTGCCGGCCGCGGTCGCGGCGTTCGAGGCGACCGTCGGCGACCTCAACCGCTACCCCGACGCCGGCGGGATGCGCCTGCGCGAGGAGCTCGCCGGCCGCTACCGCCTGCCCATCGAGCAGGTGGTGCTCGGCAACGGCGCCGACGAGCTGATCCGGCTGTGCGCGGTGGCCACCCTCGACTCGGGCGAGCGGGCCGTGTTTCCCTGGCCCTCGTTCCCGAGCTACGTGTCGGCGGCGGCGTGCAGCGGAGCCGAGGCGGTGCGGGTGCCGCTCGAGCACAACGCCTTCGACCTCGATGCCGTGCAGGCCGCGTGCGCGCAGCCCGGCGTGAAGCTCGTCTACCTGGCGAACCCCAACAACCCCACCGGCACGCTGCTCGACTGCGACGAGCTGCGTTCGTTCCTGGCCGCCCTGCCGGAGGACATCCTGTGCGTGCTCGACGAGGCCTACGCCCACTACGCCGAGCCGGAGCCGGAGGGCCCGGCGCTGCTGCGCGAGGGCGCGGCGCGGCTGGCGGTGCTGCGCACCTTCTCGAAGGTCTACGGGCTGGCCGCGCTGCGGGTCGGCTACGCGCTCGCCTCGCCCGACGTGGCCGACGCGCTCGACCGGGTGCGGCCCGTGTTCAACGTCAACCAGCCCGCCCAGGAGGCCGCCCTTGCCTCGCTCCACGAGCACGACGCGGTCGGGCTGCGGGTCGAGCACGCCCGCGGAGCCCGCGTTCAGCTCCACCGGGCCATGGCCGAGGCCGGCCTCGCGCCAGTGCCCTCGCAGGCGAACTTCGTCTTCGCGGAGGTGCCCAACGGCGACGGCGAAGCGCTGGCGCGGGAGCTGCTCGAGCGGCAGGGCGTGATCGTGCGCGGCCTCGCGGCCTTCGGCGCACCTCATGCGATTCGTGTGACGGCAGGCACCGAGGAGGAGAACGAGTTCTTCACCCAGGCGCTGCACTCCGTGCTCCGCTCCGCCTGAAAGCCGCCATCCGTCTGTTCTGCAAGGGATCGGCTAAAGCCGCCACGCGCCACCGTCGATGCCTGGCACGTGGAAACCACCGACACCACCAACGGCCGCCCCGAGGCGACGCCCGGCGACTCCCTCACGATGGAGCTGTCGGTCGACCAGGCGCAGGCTCTTCGGACATGGCTCATGAAGCCGGCTGCTGACGGCAGCTCCACGATGGACGACGAGGTGCTCAAGCCCGTGATCACCCAGCTCTGCCACGAGCTGGACTATCGGGAGGGAGTGCACGCCATCCGTCAGGAGC
>DATACN010000215.1:0-8348 GCA_036258995.1 Thermoleophilaceae bacterium
CAGGCCCCGGCGTCCTGCTTGGTCTCGACAGACTTGATCCCCTGCACGTCGGAGCCGCACTCGGGCTCTGAGAGCGAGAAGGCCGCCCGGATCTCGCCGGTGGCCATGCGCGGCAGGAACTCCTGCTTCTGGTCCTCGGTCCCGAACTTCATCAGCAGGTAAGAGCCGATGAAATGGGTGTTGACGATGCCCGAGACCGAGATCCAGCCCCGCGACAGCTCCTCGACGATCATCGCGTAGGTCGTCAGGTCGAGCCCCATCCCGCCGTAGTCCTCCGGGATGGTGACCCCGAAGAGGCCGAGCTCCTTCATCTGCTCGACGACGGCCTCGGGGAACTTGTCCTCGTGGTCGTGCTCCTCGGCGATCGGGAGCACCTCGTTGTCCACGAACTGCCGGACCATCTCGGTGATGGCCTTCTGCTCGTCGGTCTTCTCGATGTACGGGCTGGTCGCTACGGCCATGGCCTGGGGAGAATACCCGCGGGTCTGTGGCCGCCAGCTAGTAACCGCGGGGGTGACGCGCCACGAAAGCCGCCGAGCGGCGTAGCGTCCTACTCCACCGTGGGCCGGTGCCCGGCCCGGGCGCGTCCGGGTCGCGCATGCTGGTGTCGAAGCGGAGCCCCGCCACCACGAGATAGGCGTGGCCGCTGTGCGCGTACACGGTCATCCAGCGGCCCGGGCCGCTCCGACCCCAGCTCATCATCGCGCCCGAGGGCAGCGGCGAGCGAAGGAAGCGGCCACCGTAGAGCGCGTGGCTCACGGCACCCGAGCAGTCATAGCCCGAGTCGAGCCGCCCATTGCGAAACGGCTTGTGGCCGCCGCCGTAACGGTACGGCTTCTCGACGATCTGGTTGGCCGCCGCGATCACACGCTTGATCCGCGCGGGCGCGGAGGCCGGCGCGACGGCCCGCCCGTTCGAGATATAGGCCTTCTGCGGCGGGGGCGGCGGGGGCACGAAGACCGCGCCGCCGGTGCCGCGGGCGGCCGAGGCCGGGCTCGCGCCCAGGGCGGCGAGCACGGCGACGCACGCGCAGGCAAGCACGGCACGGATCCCCAGGTGTCTGTTGCGGCTGTACGGCATCTCTTTCGCCGCCTACGGGGTTAGCTGTCGGGCTCGCGCTGAAAGAGCTTGCGCGCCCCCTCCCTCTAGGAGGGGGTTCGCCCCAGTGGCCGAGGCCACCTTGGGTCCCCCGCTCCGCAGACGCACGGCATCCGCGGATTCGGCGTGGGCGGCAAGTTAGCAGATGTCTCCGATGCATTCTCGGTTTCCCGCCATGTCCCTTTAGCCTCCCGCTCGTTGAACTTCGCGCTGGAGGTGGTGGACTCGGCCGATCCGGGCCGGCTGGCCCTCGTCTCGCTGGCCGCCGGAGGGGAGCGCCGTGAGGTGAGCTTCGGCGAGGTGGCAGACCGCACCGCGCGCCTGGCCGGTCGGCTCGCCGAGGCCGGGGTGGGCCGCGGCGACGTGGTGATGACGCTGGTCGGCAACCGGCCCGAGTGGGTCTACGCGATGGTGGCCTGCTTCCGGCTGGGAGCGCCGGCGCTTCCCTGCAACGAGCAGCTCCGGCCGGCCGACCTGCGGGCCCGTATGGACCTGGTCGAGCCCCGCGCGGCGGTGGCCGACGAGCGGGACGCGGCCACGCTCGAGCAGGCCGGGTTCACCGGTCCCCTCCTTCGCGTGCCGGACGAGGCGCTCTTCGAGGGCCCTCCGGCGCCCGCGGCGCAGGACCTCGCCGCCGAAGAGCCGGCCCTGACGGTCTTCACGTCGGGCACCGCCGGCGAGCCCAAGCCAATCCGGCACGGGCACCGCTACCTGGGGGGCCAGCGGGTCCAGGCCGAGCACTGGTTCGGGGCCCGTGCGGGCGACCTGTGCTGGTGCACAGGCGCCACGGGTTGGTCGAAGTCGGCCCGCAACGTGTTCATCGCCCCCTGGCTGATGGGCGCCGCCGCGCTGCTGCACGACGCACGCTTCGACCCGGACGAGCGCCTCGAGCTGGTCGAGCGCGAGGGGGTGAGCGTGCTGTGCATGGCGCCGACCGAGTACAGGGCCATCGCCAAACGCGCCGTCCTGCGGCCGCTGCCCCGCCTGCGCCACGCGGTCGCCGCCGGCGAGCCGCTTGACCCCGGCGTGGTGCTCGAGTGGCGCGAGCGGGCCGGCATCGAGGTCCACGACGGCTACGGCCAGACCGAGACGGGCGCGCTCACCGGAATGCCGATCGGCCCGCCCGTGCGCCCCGGCTCGATGGGCCTGCCGCTGCCGGGTTTCCGGGTCTGGGTCGAGGACGGCGAGCTGTGCGTGGACCCGGCCACGGTCCCCACTTTCTTCCTCGACGGGCCGAAGGGCACGTGGCGCACCGGCGACCGTGCACGGCAGGACGAGGACGGATACCTCTGGTTCGAGGGCCGCACCGACGACGTGATCATCTCCGCCGGCTACAGGATCGGGCCTTTCGAGGTCGAGTCTGCGCTGGCCTCCCACCCGGCCGTTGCCGAGGCAGCCGCCGTCGCCGCCTCCGACGAGCTGCGGGGCCAGGTGGTGCGGGCGGTGGTGGTGCTGCGCGACGGGTATGAGCCGGGAGAGACACTGGCAAGCGAGCTCCAGGAGCACGTGAAGGAACGCACCGCGCCGTACAAGTACCCGCGCATCGTCGAGTTCGCGGATGCCCTGCCCAGGACCGCCAGCGGCAAGGTCCGGCGGGCAATGCTCCGCTCCGGCCGGGAGGCACGTTGAGCCCTCGGATACTGCTCGTCCCCTCGCTCACCGAGCTCGAGTGGCCGATCAGGCCGCTGATCGAGGAGTGGGCCGAGGTGGCGAGCTTCGACGCGCCGGGGGTCGGCGACGAGCCTCCCGAGCCAGGGCACCTGCTCGACGCCAGCGCGCGGCGGGGCCTCGTCGAGCTCGAGCGGCGCGGATGGGACGGCTGCGTGATCGTGGGGGACGAGTACGGTGCGAGCGTGGCCGCCCGAATGGCCGCCGAGCGTCCCGCGGCGGTCCAGGCGCTCGTGCTCGGCCACGCCTGCCTCCGCTACCGGCGGGAGGGAGAGCGGCCGCCCCTGAACCCCCGGATCGCCGATCTGCTGTTGCGGCTCGGCGACCTCGACTTCCGGGCCTTCGCCCGTCAGATGTTCACGGGCTGGGATCCCCATCGCGGTGCGATGGGTGAGCCGGCCCGGCACGAGGAGGTCGCCAACCGCTATCTGGAGCGGGTGTCGCCGGCCGCTGCGCGTGCCTTCTTCTCGGCGATCCTGTCCCACGAGATCCTGGAGGAGCCCTCGCTCGAGGAGAGGCTGCGCGGGCTCGACGTCCCGCTGCTGCTGGTCGAGCATGAGGGCTGCCTGCTGTTCACGCGCGAGGGGTTCGAGGACGCCGCGGCGGCGCTGCCTCGCGCGCAAACGGCGGCGACGCCTGTCAAGCCCAGCGTCAGCCCCGAGTTCGCCGAGATCCTGCGCGAGTTCTGCGAGGCGGCCGTGGGCGACCCGAATGCGGCCGTCCGCCCCGGGTAGCCTCGAAGCCATGCCGAATCGCCTGGCGCAAGAGACCTCGCCCTACCTCCTCCAGCACAAGGACAACCCGGTGGACTGGTACCCCTGGGGCGAGGAGGCTCTCGCCAGGGCGCGCGAGGAGGACAAGCCGATCCTGTTGTCGATCGGCTACTCGGCCTGCCACTGGTGCCACGTGATGGAGCGCGAGTCGTTCGAGGACGTGGAGACCGCGCGGTTGATGAACGAGCGCTTCGTGTGCATCAAGCTCGATCGCGAGGAGCGGCCCGACCTCGACTCGATCTACATGGAGGCCTGCCAGGCCATGACCGGCCACGGCGGCTGGCCGCTGAACGTGTTCCTCACCCCGGAGCAGGTTCCCTTCTACGCCGGCACCTACTTCCCGCCCCAGCCGCGGCAGGGGATGCCGAGCTGGCGCCAGCTGCTCGGGGCGGTGGCACAGGCCTGGGACGAGAAGCGCGACGAAATCCGTGCCGGTGGCGCCCGGATCGCCGAGCGGCTGCGCGGCGGGGCCCTGCTCGAGCCCTCGAGCCGGCCGATGGAGGAGGGAGCACTGGCCGAGGCGGTGGCGCGGCTGCGCCAGGGCTACGACCCGGTCAACGGCGGCTTCGGCGGCGCCCCGAAGTTCCCGCCCGCGTCGGCGCTCGAGTTCCTCCTGCGCCGCGGCGAGACCGAGATGACCGCGCACACGCTGCACGCGATGGCCTCGGGCGGCATGTACGACCAGGTCGGCGGCGGCTTTGCCCGCTACTCGGTCGACGACCGCTGGCTCGTGCCGCACTTCGAGAAGATGCTCTATGACAACGCGCTGCTCGCGCGGGCCTACCTGCACGGCTGGCAGGTGATGGGCGCCGCCCTCTTCCGCGAGGTGTGCGAGGAGACGCTCGACTGGGCGCTGCGCGAGATGCGAGGCTCGGAGGGCGGCTTCTACTCGGCGCTCGACGCCGACTCCGAGGGCGAGGAGGGCAAGTTCTACGTCTGGAGCCTGGAGGAGCTGCGCCAGGTCGCCGGCGACGAAGCCGCGCGCTGGTTCGGCGCCACCGAGCGCGGGAACTTCGAGGGCAAGAACATCCTCGTCCGCGGTGAGGGTGCGCCGGACCACCTCGTCGACTGGAAGAGGGCCCTCTACGAGGTTCGCTCCAAGCGGGTCTGGCCCGGCCTGGACGACAAGCGCCTCACGTCCTGGAACGCGCTGATGATCCTCGGGCTGGGGGAGGCCGGCGCCGTGCTGGAGCGGCCCGACTACCTCGACGCGGCGAGAGCCTGCGCCCGCTTCCTGCTCGAGGAGCTGCGCGACGCCGAGGGACTGCTGCTGCGGAGCTGGAAGGGCGGCCAGGCCAAGCTGAACGCCTACCTGGAGGACCACGCGTACCTGCTCGAGGCGCTGCTCACGCTCTACGAGTCGACCTTCGAACCGGAGTGGTTCGCCGCCGCGCGGGAGCTCGCCGACATCATGATCGAGCGCTTCGCCGACGACGAGAACGGCGGCTTCTTCGAGACCTCGTCCGACCACGAGCAGCTGGTCGCGCGGCGGAAGGATCTCGAGGACCATCCCATTCCCGCGGGCAACTCGAGTGCCGCCTACGGCCTGCTGCGGCTGGCCGCCCTGACCGGCGAGCACGAGTACGAGCAGCGCGCCGTCTCGGTGCTGCGCCTGCTGCACGAGCTGGCGCCGAGGCATCCGCAGGCGTTCGGCCATCTGCTCCAGGGACTCGACTTCCACCTCGCCCGGACCAAGGAGGTGGCGCTGGTGGGCCGCGAGACGGGCGAGCTCGAGCGGGTCGTGCGCAGCCGCTTCCGCCCCCACCTCGTACTGGCCGGCGGTGCGCCCGACGGCGTACCGCTGCTGCAGGGTCGCGAGCCCGTCGACGGCCGCTCCGCCGCGTATGTCTGCGAGAACTTCGCCTGCCAGATGCCGGTCACCGAGCCCGGAGAGCTGGAGCGGCTGCTCTCCTGACAGTGCTGGCCGCGGTCCTGGCGCCCGCGGCGCAGGCCCAGCCGGACGAAGCCCACCGGCTCGCGGTGCGCATCGCGCGGCTGGGACCCCGGCCGGCGGCCGGCCGCGGCGAGGGCCGGGCCCACTCGATCCTGCTGAACCGCTTCCGCCGCGCCGGGCTGCGGCCCGAGGTGCAGCGATTCCCGGTGCCTGGCCGTGGCCGCTCGCGCAACGTGATCGGCATCCGCGACACCCCGCGCGACTGCCTGCGAGTGGTGATGGCGCACGCCGACACCACCCCCAACGCCCCCGGCGCCAATGACAACGCCTCCGGCCTCGGCGTGGTCGGGGTCCTGGCTCGGCGCATCGTGCGCGGCTTCGTCGGGTGCGATACGTGGCTGGTGGCCACCGGCGCCGAGGAGCGCGTCTACACGGGCTCGCCCGATCACCTGGGGGCGCTGGCGCTCGCGCGGCGGGTGCGCCGGCGAGGCGGGCGCTCGCGGCTGCGCTGGGCGCTGTCGCTCGACGAGGTCGGTCGCGACCGCCCCTTCTGGCTGCGCTCGCCCGCGCCGGCGCCGCGGGCGGGCGTCGAGCACGCGCTGCTGCGCGCCGCGCGGCGGGCCGGCGTGCCGGTCAGCTGGGTGCGCGACGAGACCGGCGGCAACTCCGACCACCGCGAGTTCGAGCTGCTCGGCATGCCGGCGGCCAAGCTGGGTGTCGGCGCCGGCGGCGAGCCCTGCCGCCACAATCCCTGCGACCGCCCGGGCCGGCTCGATTCCCGCTCCCTGGCGCTGGCGCAGCGGCTCGTGGAGAGGGCCCTGCGCGCCCCTTGACAAGCGGCCTCGCGCCTGTTTAGTCTCTCGTCTAAGTCGAGTGACTAAGGCGAGTGTCTAAGATGCCAGTGGAGGTACAGAGAAGCGCCGCTACCGAGTCGCTGCTGGATGCCGCCGAGCGCCTCCTGATCCAGGTCGGACACGCTGGGATCTCGACGCGAGCGGTCGCCGCGGAGGCCGGGGTCAACCACGGTCTGGTCCACTACTACTTCGGCTCGATGGAGGAGCTTCTCCTCCAGGTGCTCGAGCGCTTCACGGCCCGGCTGATCGAACGCCAGCGCGCGATGTACGGCGCCGATGTCCCGTTCATCGACAAGTGGCGCACGGCAATGCGCTACCTGGATGAAGACATCGCCGCGGGGTACCCGAAGATCTGGATCGAGCTACAGGCGCTCGGCTGGAACCACCCCGACATCCGCGCGCGGGTGGCGCTGGTCAATGCCGAGTGGCGGCAGGTCCTGCTCGAGGCGTTCGAGAGGGGGATGGAGGAGTACGGGCTCGACGGTGAGCGCTTCCCGCTCGAGGCGTGGGTGAGCCTGGTCATGACCTTCAACCAGGGAATCGAGCTCGAGCGGCTGTCGGGCATCACCGACGGTCAGAGCGAGCTGCTCGAGAGCGTCGAGCGCTGGCTCACCTCGCTGGAGGAGGCGAAGCGGCGATGAGGGCGCTCGAGGAGCGCACACCTCCCGAGCGCGCAGGTCCGCTCGAGGCCCACCCCCGGGGCGGCGAGCAGACCCGAGCCCGCTACCCCGACAGGGAGGGGTTCGTGGAGCGCGGCGGCGTGCGCATCTTCTACGAGGTCTACGGCCAGGGCGAGCCGACGATCCTCCTCCTGCCGACCTGGTCGATCGTCCACTCCCGTCACTGGAAGGCGCAGATCCCCTACCTGGCCCGGCACGCGCGAGTCGTGACCTTCGACGGGCGCGGCAACGGCCGGTCCGACCGCCCCCGAGGGGTCGAGGCCTACCTCCAGGCGGAGTTCGCCGACGATGCCCTGGCCGTCATGGACGGCACGGGCACGGATCGCGCGATCGTCGTCAGCCTGTCCGCCGGCGCGCAATGGGCCTCGCTGCTGGCCGCCGAGCATCCGGAGCGGGTGGCCGGCGCCGTGTTCATCGGCCCGGCGGTCTGGCTCGGCGAGCCGCATCCGGAACGGGCGGAGCACTCCTTCACGGAGCCGCTCGACACCGACGAAGGCTGGGCCAAGGAGAACCTCCACTACTGGAGGCGGGACTACGCCGGCTACCTCGAGTTCTTCTTCAGCCGCTGCTTCACCGAGCCGCACTCGACGAAGCAGATCGAGGACTGCGTCGGCTGGGGACTCGAGACGACCCCGGAGACGCTCACCGACACGAGGCTGGCGCTCGTCCACGGCGATCCGGACGAGTGGCGCGAGATGTACGCGCGCATTCGCTGCCCCGTGCTCGTAATCCACGGCGACGAGGACGCGATCAGGCCCCATGCCGCCGGCGCCGCCATGGCCGAGGTCACCGGCGGCCGCCTCGTCACCCTCGAGGGGGCTGGTCACATGCCGCACGCACGCGACCCGGTCAAGGTCAATCTCCTGCTGCGCGACTTCGCCGCGCCTCCCCCGCCCTCCGCCGGCTGGGCCCGCGGCCGCCGGCGCCGCAAGCGCGCCCTCTACATCTCGTCGCCGATCGGGCTCGGACACGCCCAACGCGACGTGGCGATCGCGAAGGAGCTGCGCAAGCTCGTCCCCGACCTCGAGATCGACTGGCTCGCCCAGCATCCGGTCACCAAGGTGCTCGAGGGCGAGGGTGAGCGGGTCCACCCCGCGAGCGCCTACCTGGCAAACGAGTCTGGCCACATCGAGTCGGAGTCCGCCGAGCACGACCTCCACTGCTTCCAGGCGTGGCGCCGCATGGACGAGATCCTCATCTCGAACTTCATGGTCTTCCACGACCTGGTCCGCGACGAGGACTACGACCTCTGGATCGGCGACGAGGCCTGGGAGCTCGACTACTACCTCCACGAGAACCCCGAGCAGAAGCGCGCCGCCTATGCCTGGCTGACCGACTTCGTGGGCTGGCTGCCGATGCCCGACGGCGGCGAGCGGGAGGC
>DATACN010000216.1:0-5367 GCA_036258995.1 Thermoleophilaceae bacterium
CCTCGCCGACGCGATTCGCCGCACGATCGAGCACGAGGAGCAGGGCAAGCAGTACCGCTTGCAGGAGGAGACGGCCACGCTGCTGGTGCGCCCGCGCGGGCTGCACCTGCCGGAGCGGCACCTGCACGTCGACGGGCAGGCGATCGCCGGCGCCTTCATGGACTTCGGCCTCTACGCGCACCGCAATGCGCACGAGCTGCTCGAGCGCGGCGCCGGCCCCTACTTCTACGTCCCCAAGCTCGAGTCGCACCGCGAGGCCCGACTGTGGCGCGACGCCTTCGTGATCGCCGAGGAGGCGCTCGGTCTCGACCGCGGGACGATCAAGGCCACCGTCCTGATCGAGACGATCCCCGCCGCGTTCGAGATGGACGAGATCCTCTACGAGCTGCGCGACCACTCCGCCGGGCTGAACGCCGGCCGCTGGGACTACATCTTCTCGACGATCAAGCGGTTCCGGGCTCGCTCGGACTTCGTTACGCCGGACCGCGCGAAGGTCACGATGACCGTCCCGTTCATGCGGGCCTACACCGAGCTGCTGGTGAAGACCTGCCACCGCCGCGGCGCACATGCGATGGGAGGCATGGCGGCGCAGATCCCGAGCCGCACGGACCGGGAGGCCAACGAGAAGGCGTTCGCCGCGCTCCGCGACGACAAGCAGCGCGAGGCGTCCGACGGCTTCGACGGAACATGGGTCGCCCACCCCGACTCGGTCGCGGCGGCGATGGAGGAGTTCGACAGGTTCCTGGGCGACCAGCCCAACCAGGTGTCGCGCCGGCGCGATGACGTGGAGGTGACGGCCGAGCAGCTTCTCGACGTGCCCTCGACCCCGGGGGACGTCACCGAGGAGGGCCTGCGCAGCAACGTCAACGTCGGCATCCAGTACATCTCGTCGTGGCTGCGCGGAAACGGGGCGGCCGGCATCTACGGCCTGATGGAGGACGCCGCCACCGCCGAGATCGCCCGCGGGCAGGTCTGGCAGTGGATCCGCCACGGCGCGGAGCTCGCCGACGGCCGCCCGGTCACGCCCGAGCTAGTGCGCGAGCTCGAGGAGTCAGAGCTCGAGCGCATCCGCGGGGAGGTCGGCGACGACGACTGGTTCTACAGCGAGGGACGCCCCGACCTCTCACGGGAGCTGTTCGAGGCGGTCGCTCTGGCCGAAGACTTCCCGGAGTTCCTGACGCTGCCCGCCTACGAACGGCTGGAGGGCTAGGCCGCGGCGGCTACCTGGTCAGGACCGCGGCGTAGGTGTAGAGCTTGTAGAGCACGAACCGCTGCGCATAGCGGTTTCGGCAGGTGGTGTTGAACAGACCGTTCGCCTGCTCCCGGGTGAGCACGTCGCCGTACCCGACCGCCTTCTCGTGGTCGACCACGACCCCGCCCGCGAACTCGGTCACCGCCCCGACGAGCCACGCCCGATCCTCGTCATCCGCCGCGTTCCAGTCCGCGCATGTCACGCCGCTCAGGTCCCTTCTGCGGTTGTAGTCGCCCTGGGCCCTCCGTGGCACCGTCCTGGCCGGCAACGTGACGGGGAACCCGGGCTGCCCGGGGCCCGACGACCCCTCGCCCGGCTGGGGCTCGGGCGGCGTCTTGAACCACGGGCAGGGCCCGTTGGGGTCGAACGTGCGCGTCTCGAATGCCGCCACGCAGCTCGCCAGCTCGGCGCTCTGCACCGGGTGCCCCGTCCCGACGCTCTCCTCCGGGTTGGTGCCGTTGTCGCAGTCCGGCAGCGGGTAGGGCGAGTATGTGATCTGCTGCCCCGAGGCGGGCACGTTGGCCCACCAGCAGTTGCCGCGGGTGCCGGGGTAGGGATCCCACCAGAAGTCCGTGCCGTTGGGGTCGGCGGTGCCGTCGGGGCGAACTCCCATCCAGTTCTCGTACTGGCTGTTGTAGAAGGACGTGTTCTGCCCGTTGGGATCACAGCCCGCTTGCTGGTTGCCGTTCGCGGCCGGCCCGCAGACGAGTTGGTCGGGAACGCTGAAGAGCATCGTCCCGCGGCGCCAGTTGTCGTAGAGGTGGTTCTTGCGGATCTGATGGCGGTTGCCCCCGGCGATCCACAAGCCGGTGCCCACCGGGAACGGAAACGCGGGCTTGACGCTCGAGTCTTCCTCGTAGACGTTGAAGTTGTTCGAGTACAGCTGGTTGTTCTCGACGAGCATCGAGTCACCCGGAAATCCGGGGTGGCCCGGGGCGGTGACGACGTCCGTCTGCAGGCCCAGCGCGTTGTCGTAGATCCGGTTGTGGTGAATGAAGACGGCGTTGCCGTTGGTCCCGGAGTACCCCGCCATGTTGTGGTGGAGATCACAGAACCGGATCTCCTGGTTGTAACGGAAGGGGGTGCCCTCGGGCCGCTGCGCGCCCGTCTCGACGGCCGCGCCCGGGTAGATGCCCGAGTCGCCGTGACCAACCGCGTCGCAGTGCTGCTGCACTCCGTGGTCCTCAACGAACGTCAGGGTGCCGTACAGGCCGTTGTAGTACGCCTTGAACCTCGTGAGCAGATAGCCGTCGGACTCGAGCACGTAGATGCCGTGCTCCTTCGCGTGGCGCACCTTGACGTTCTTGAGGACGAAGCCGTCGGCGCGGTCGGCGCGGATGGCGACGTCCTTCTTGGTGCCGACGCCGTTGGGACCGCCGTCGCGCTTCGAGCGGTCACCGGCCTCGATCACCACCCCGTCCGCGCTGATGCCGGACCCCTCGATCTGCAGGTTGCAACGGATGCACGGACCGAGGTCCGGGATCCCGTGGCGGTTCTCCCGCGGTGGCGACGGAGGCTTTTCGGACCCGACCCTCCGGCCCATCACGGCGACCAGGTTCTGGTCGTTTGGGCACCTCACCTGATACTCGTAGGAGAGCGCCGTGCCTTCCTCGTTCGGCTTGTCGCCGTTCGTCCGGTACTTGTTGCACCTCTCGTCGAAGGTCGGCGCGCTGCGCGACTTCGGCTCCGTGTAGACGCCGGGCATGATCACCACCCGGTCGTTGTTCCGGGACGCGGTCACCGCCGGCTGGATCTGGCGGTACCGGCACATCTCGAGCAGCCGCTTGTTGATCCGCAGCAACGTGCGCGCCTGCCTGCGGCTGACCCTGCGATGGTCCGACGGCCGGATGAAGTAGCCCCGCTTGCGCGCCCTGCGGAGCCCGCGCCTGAGCGTCTCCATGGAGCTGCGCTGACAGACGACCCGCGTGCGGCCCGGGGCGCTGCGACGCAGGGCGGACCGAAGCGACCGCGCCTTTGGCACCTTGCCGCCCGCTGCCGGCGTGATCGACCTGTCGGGGGCGGGATCGGGCCAGTACGACGGGCGCTCGACGTGCGCCGACGCCGACGCGGTCACACCGAGTGCGACGGCCACGAGGACTCCGAAGGCGAAGCGAAGGATCGGCGGAGTGTATGTGCGAGGTCGAGATAGCCGTCGCACTTGTGTTTCCACGCCGAAGCGGCCACCGAGGCCGCTTCGCGCGAGAAGCGGGGTCGCCACGCGGCCATCATGGCCGCGGGAAGACCAGCGGACTGGAAGTCCGCGGGCGAAACGGCTACCTCTACGGACTTCGCGGCGGCAAGATCGCTCGCGTCGAGCTATCCCGGCCGCGCCGAGGCCCTCGAAGCCGCCGGGGTGCGCGAGGACTAGGCGGCCTCGCGGGCGCGCTGCTCCGCTTCGCGCAGCGCTCGCATCGCCTCGCGGCGCTGGTCGCGCGAGGTGCGGTCGAGGATCAGCACGCCGTCGAGGTGGTCCATCTCGTGCTGGATGACCCGCGCCTCGAGGCCGGAGGCCTCGACGGAGCGGCGGTCGCCCGACTCGTCATGGGCCTGGACCCTCACGTGTACCGGGCGCTCGACGTCGACCAGCACTCCCGGGATCGACAGGCAGCCTTCCTCGAGCAGCTCGCTCTCCTCGCTGGCCCACTCGATCTCCGGGTTCGCGAGCGCGATGACCGGCGCGTCCGGCCCGACGCGGTAGACGAGCAGCCGCTGCGACACGCCGAGCTGTGGCGCGGCCAGGCCCACTCCGAGGGCGTCGGACATCAGGCCGGCCATCCGGCGCACCTGGTTCTTGAGCGACTCGTCGAAGCGGTCGACCGCGGTCGCCCTGCTCTTCAGCACCGGGTCGCCGAGGCGGCGGATGAAGGACATCGCGGCCGCGCGCCGGGCTTCGACCTCCGGGTCGAGCGCCGGGACCTCCTCGGTGTCGGCCCCCTCGAGCTGGTCGCGGTCTAGCTCTTCGGCCATGCATGGCCGAGTCTACTGGCGCTATTGGGGGTCCACGTCGACCGCGAACGACACCGCGGCATGCGCGCGGTCGGCCGCCACCGCGTCGACGGCCTCGCGCACGGTGCGGATTGCCGCGGCGCGGTGCGGGGTGCGGATCACGAGCTGCGACCGGTGTCGATTCTGGCGGCGGAAGAGCGGGGCCGGTCCCAGCGCCGGCACCCCGCCCGCCTGCATGCGCTCGAGCACCGCGCTCGCCGCCTCGGACTCCGGACCCGGCTCGCCCGAGGAGCAGACGATCCGCACGAGGTGGCCGTACGGCGGATAGGCGAGCAGCTCCCGCCGCTCGAGCTCGCCGCCGAGGAACGCGTCCGCGTCGTGCGCGGCGGCGTGGCGCAGCGCGCGGGCGTCCGGCTCGAGAGCCTGCACGATCACCCGACCGCCCGCGGACCCGCGGCCGCTGCGGCCGGCGAGCTGCGCCACAAGGGCGAAGGTCCTCTCTTCCGCGCGGAAGTCGGGGAAGCGAAGGGTGGCGTCGGCGTCGACCACCACGCCGAGCGTGATTTCGGGGAAGTCGTGGCCCTTGGCCACCATCTGCGTGCCGACCAGCACGCCCGAGGGCGCCTTGTCGAAGCGCTCGAGGATGGCCTGCACCCCGTCGGCCGCTGCCGAGTCGGAGTCCAGCCTGAACACCGGCAGCGGGGAAACCAGCGCCCGGAGCTCGCGCTCGAGCTGCTCGGTGCCCGCCCCGTGGCGCGCCACCGACACCGAACCGCAGTCGGGACAGTTCGCCGGCACGGCCTGGCGGTGACCGCAGTGGTGGCAGGCGACCTCGCCGGCCGCGCGGTGCAGCACCAGCGTCACGTCGCAGGCGGGGCATTCCCAGACCCGCCCGCAGGTGCGGCAGGACAGGAAGTTCGACCAGCCGCGCCGGTTGAGCAGCACGATCGCCTTCTCGCCCCGGCGCCGCACTCCGTCGAGCTCCTGACGGGTGCGCTCGTGCAGCGGGCCCGCCGCGCCAAGCATCCCGACGACCTCGACCGGCGGCAGGCCGCGGCCGTCGACCCGCTCGGGCAACCGCAGCCGCCGGTAGCGGTGGAAACTCTCCGCCCGCGGCGTGGCGCTGCCGGCGAGGAGCAGTGCGCCCTCCCGCGCGGCCCGCCGCTCGG
>DATACN010000217.1:0-5344 GCA_036258995.1 Thermoleophilaceae bacterium
CCCACGTGGACGGCGCGAGCTCGCGCTCGACCGCGGGAACCCGCTAGATCCCCTCCGACAGGGTCACCAGGTCCAGCTCCTGGCGACCCGCCTCCTCGATCACGGCCTCGAGCCAGGCGGTGCCCTCGTACCACCAGTGCCCGAGCAGCTCGGTGTCGAGCGCGCAGGCCAGCAGGCCGGGGCGGCCGCGCTCGGCTGCGTAGGCGTCGAGTCGCCCGATCGCCCGCTCGACGAAGTCCCGGGCGTGGTGGCGCGCGAGTCCCAGCGCCACCTCGGGCTGGTACGGGTAGCCCGCGTTGTTCCAGGGCCGCAGGTCGTGGGTGGTGCGCCGGTGATAGTCGCGGTAGGGATGGTTCGCCGGATAGCCGGAGTCCTCGCACCAGACCAGCTCGACCGTCTGCCAGTCGAGCGGAACGGCCACCGGCCCGGCCGGGGTGGCCACCGGCTCGAGCTGCTCTGGCGCCCCGTAGCCGTGCGCCTCGGTCTGATCTACGCAGAACGCCCGCACGCCGTGCTCGGCGAGGTCGCGCTCGAGGCCCGGCCGGTACGCGCACTCCGGCAGCCAGAAGCCGCCGCCGAAGGAGCCGAAGCGCCGCTCGTGGGAGGCGATGCCGCTCGCCACCTGCAGCCGCAGGCCCGCCTCCGTGGCGATCAGCGGCAGCACAGCGTGGCTCGCCGAGGAGGTCCACAGCTCCACTCTCCGCAGCGCGCCGAAGGCGCCCATCAGGTCGCGCGACCGCGCCTCGAAGCGCTCGGCCGCCCGCTCGTAGTCGGCCGCCGAGCGCCGGACCTCGGCGGCCAGCTCGGGGTGGCCCGTGCGCTCGAGCCCGGCGGAGTCCTCGGCGTGGATCTCCGCGCGGGTGCCGTGCAGGAAGCGCAGGAAGCGCTCGGCGGCGGGCCCGGGCAGCGCCTCGAGCTGGTCGCACAGGACCGGCGTCAGCCCGAGCGTCACCGGCACACCGTCGATCAGCTCGAGCAACGGAAGGTAGACGGTGGCGACGGCCTCCCACAGCCACTCCTCGCCGAAGGGCCAGGTGCCGAAGCCCTCGACGTAGGGCATGTGCGAGTGGAGCACGAGCGCGAGTGCGCCTCTGTCCTTCGTCATGCAGGCACCGCCCTAGGGTTCAGGCCGAACGGGGAGGGCGCCGGACCGAGCCGCCGCGGCGTAAGCACGCAGGCCGCGAGCATCAGCGCGCCGATCAGCAGCGCGGCGACCGGCGCGATCCCGACCGTTGCCACGGTGTTGAAGGCCGCGTGGATGGCGATAACCGCGAACAGCGAGCCGGTGCGCTCGTAGACCAGGCAGAGCCCCACGCCCACCAGGGCGATCACGGGCAGGATTTCCACGGTGCTCAGTCCCTGGAAGTGCAGCGCGCCGAAGACGAGCCCGTCGATCAGCGACGCCGACCAGACCCGCAGGCGGCTGCGCAGCGCCCGGTAGAAGAAGGCGCGGAAGAAGAGCTCCTCTGCCACGGGCGCGACGACGATCGTCGCCAGCGCCACGGCCACCCCGGCCAGCGGCGATCCCTCGCCGAGATCGTCGACGTTCGTCTCCTCCACGTCGAGCCCCTCGATGTAGCCGACCTCGATCCCCAGAAGCAGGCCGAACCCGAGCGCCGCCCACCCGGCCGTCGGCCAGAAGCGGGTGGCCCGGGCTCCGAAGTGCCACAGCCGCGGGCGGCGCTTGAAGTTCGCGAACAGCAGCGCGAACCCCACCAGTACGCCGTCCTGGACGATCAGCAGCACGAGCAGCGAGATCGCCGCGAGCTCCTCGGACACGCCGGCCACCAGGATCACGGGGAGCACGGGCAGCCCGGCGGTGAGGATCGTGCCGAGCGCGGTCAGCAGGGCCACCGGCGCGTACCAGGGCGGCCAGCGCGGCCGGGCCGCCTCGGGCAGCTCCGGCGGGTCGGGCGGGGGCAGCAGCTTCACCGCAGCACGGCGACGAAGTCCAGGGCGCGGTCGAGGTCTCCCCGGCGCAGCGCGAAGTCCCGCGCCGAGATCGCGGGGGTGAAGCGGTCGTAGAACCGGCGCGTGATCCCCAGCGCGGCGTGCGCGCGGTCCCAGCCCAGCCGCAGCGCCAGCTCGTGCGCGCGCAGCTTGCGCGCGTGGAACAGGCCGTACAGTTCGACTTGCTCGAACGATCCGGCGCATAGCTTGCGGAACTCCTCCGCGCGGTACTCGCGCACGTGCCACGGGTTGTCCGACTTCGGGGCGCCCGGCGGCGCCAGGGTCAGCAGGTTCGGCGTCGAAACGAAGGCGACTCCGCCCTGAGGGAGGAGCCGCCGAAAGTGATCGAGCACCGCACCCGGATCCTCCACGTGCTCGATCGTCTGAAGGAATACCACAATGTCGCAGGGCTGCTCGAAGCGCTCGACCAGCTCGCGCACGAATCGCACCCCGGGACGGGAGTACTTGAGCCGGGCGTGCTCGTACGCCTCGGGGTTCGCGTCCACGCCGGTCACGCTGCGCGCGCGGCGCGCCAGCACGTCGCAGCCGTAGCCCTCCCCGCAGGCCATGTCGACCACGTCGAGCCCGGCGCAGCGCTCGGCGACCCACTCGTACACCGCCAGGTGGCGGCGGAACCAGTAGTTCTCGGCGGGCACGTCCGGCAGCGTCCGCTCCCCGGTCAGCGCGAGAGGCGGCACGCCCTCCGGCTGGTCGCGCTGGAGGAGCTCGGCTGGTTGGCTCAAGGCGCGCCAGTCTAGGATCCCGCCGGTGGAGGGCATCCGGGAGGCCAACGTGCGCTACCACGACCTGGCCGCGGCGCACTACGACGAGAAGTGGGGCATCACCTACGGCCGGGTCGGCCAGGCGCAGGTGGTCGGCAAGCTGCGCAAGGCGCTCGGCCGCGAGCCTGCCGGGTTCTCGCGCGGCCTCGAGATCGGCGCGGGCACCGGCTACTTCACGCTCAACCTGCTGCGCGCAGGCGTGCTCGATCACGCGGTCGCCACCGACATCTCGCCCGGGATGCTCGCCTCGCTGCGGTCGACGGCCGGCCGCCTCGGGCTGGCCGTCGAGACCTGCTGCTGCGAGGCGGCCGAGCTTCCGTTCGAGGACGACTCGTTCGACCTCGTGTTCGGCCACGCGGTGCTCCACCACCTGCCCGACCTGCCCGGCGCGTTCCGCGAGTTCCACCGCGTGCTGAGGCCGGGCGGCTCCATCGCTTTCTGTGGCGAGCCCTCGCTCTACGGGGACCGCCTGGCGGAGTTGCCCAAGCGCGGCGCGGTGGCCTTCTCGCCGCTGTGGCGCGCGCTCATGCGGGCCGCGCCGCGGGCAAACGGAAACGGCGGCGGGCTGAGCGAGGAGGACCTGCTCGAGCAGGTGGTGGACGTGCACGCCTTCACGCCGGCCGACCTCGTCGAGCACGCCCGGGCGGCCGGCCTCGAGGACGTTCGGGTCAGCGGCGAGGAGCTCGCGGCGAGCCTGTTCGGCTGGGTCAACCGCACCCTCGAGGCCACCGCCGACCCAGACGACGTCCCCTGGGCCTGGCGCGAGTACGCCTACCGCGGCTACCTGGTCCTTCAGGTCCTCGACCGCGCGCTGCTCGAGCGAAGCCTCCCGCCGGCGATCTTCTACAACTTGCTGGTCTCAGCGCGCTCCTCGGCTTAGGATGGACCTGTCCCCCGCAGACGGGGGCAGGAGGGATTCGCGTGAGGTTCATCCATGCTTCGAGGCCAGCGCCGCCGACCCGGCCGGTCGGGGCCGGCGAGCGGCTGGTGGTCCTCGCCGATCGCGCCGACGGGCTGGCCGCGCGCCTGGCCGAGCGTCCATGGCGATCGCTCGGCCTCGTGCTGGCGCTGAACGCCTCGCTCGCGGCCTGCTTCCTCGCCGGCGGGCTGGCGCTGGGCGATCAGGCGGGGCTCTTCCGCGAGGCCACCCCCGGCACGTTCCTGAGCTGCGCCGCGCTGCTCCTGATCGCGGCCACCGCCCGGGCGGTCCACCTGCGCGAGCTTCCCGGCGAGCCGCTGCGCCGCGGCTTCTTCGGCCTCGCCGCGGTGGCCTTCGCCGTGTTCGCCTTCGACGAGATCACGCAGGGCGCGACGTTCCTCGGCGGGCTGCTGCACCACGAGGCCGGGCTGCGGCCGGCCGAGGGCTTTCACGACCTCGAGGCTGTGCTCCTGACCCTGCTGTTCGCCACCACGGCCCTGATATTGCTGCCCCGCTCCCTCGCCCTCCTCCGGCATCCGCATGCGCTGGCGCCGCTCGCCGCCGGGGTCGCCCTCGGGGCGGCATCGCAAACGCTCGACTCGTTCGCCCCTCCCACCCGCTGGGAGTTCGTGGCCGAGGAGATGCTCAAGCTGGGCGCGGAGGCGATGCTGCTGGGCGCGTTCCTGGTGGCGCTGAACGGGGCGCTCCGAGCAGGCGCCGGGCCACCAGCCAGGAAGCTGCCACCAGAGCCCCGCCGGTAAGCCAGCCGGCCAGGACGTCGATCGGATAGTGGGCCGCGATGAGCACGCGGCTGAGCCCGATCGCCGCGATGACCGTCGCGCCGGCGGCCGCCACCGCCAGGCGGGCACGGCCGTGGCAGGCGCCGGCGAGCGCGAGCGCGATCGTGGCGTACAGAGCCATGCTCGTGGCGGAGTGGGCGCTTGGGAAGCTGAAGCCGGATGCGCCGGCGAGCGCGTCGTTGCCCGACGGCCGGGGACGTTCCACCAGGGCCTTGATCACGTGTACGACGAGCTGGGTGGCGAGCACCGCCAGCACCAGGGTCAGCGCCTCGCGCCACAGCCGCAGCAGGCACATGGCCAGGCCGGCGGCGGCCGTGACGGGCAGGACGAGGTCGGTCGCGCCGAGCGAGCTCGCCAGGAAGCTCGCCTCGCGCCAGAAGCCCGACGCCGCGTCGCTGGCCAGGCGGGCGAGCGCCGCGTCGAGCCCTGCGATCGTCGCGCTGGTGGTGACCGCCGCACCGAGCAGCGCCACCCCGGCGCAAAGCCCCATCGTCCCGCGTACCAGCACCTCGGTGTGGTGATACCCGCCCGGGTCCCGCCTGAACCGCGGCTCACGCCAGCGCCAGCCCCGCAGCCGGGGCGGCGGCCAGCGCGAGCAGGGCCCAGTCCGCGGGCCGGGCGCGCAGCGGCGGAAGCTGCGGGGCGAGCTCCGGGCTGAAGCGCTGCGACTCGCGGCGCACCCAGGCCAGCACGGCGTCGACGACCGCCATCGGCCGCTTGCGCACGCCCGACAGCGAGCTCGCCAGCGACCGCCCGGCCGCCATCAGCCGGCCTTCGGAGCCGAGCTGGTCGAGGGTGCGGGAGGCCTCCGGCAGCGCCGGCACCCGGCGCAGGCGCCCGAGCACCCGCCGGGAGACCTCGCGCAGGCCCTCGGAGCCGGCCGCGGCGCGCAG
>DATACN010000218.1:0-6507 GCA_036258995.1 Thermoleophilaceae bacterium
GTCGAGCTCGCGCTGCGCGACGCCCACGCGCATGCCCTCGCTTACGAGCGATATGACCAGCGGGGCGATGCCGTAGGCGATGTGCAGCCCGTCGGGAGCCGAGGCTCCGCGAGCCACCAGGAGCAGCCCGAGCACCACCTGGACCGCGACCGCCGCCTGGGCCACGCGCAGCACTGGCCAGAACCCGATCGACCAGCGCGGCTCGCGGCGCAGCCACACCGCCGCTCCCCAGCCTGCGGCCAGCGCGTTGGCGGCCAGCACCGCGATGCCGAGGACCATGTGAACGCCGCTCAGAAAGCGCCCTTCCGCACTATGTAGCAACTCCGCACAAGGAGCGTTATACATCCCGCTTGGAGTGCTGAAGAGCTACCTGCCTGCCCTCGTCTTCCTGGCCCTGGGGATTGGCATCGGCACCGCGTTCACGATGGCCAACGCCGCGCTCGGGCCGCGCAAGGCGATGAAGGCCAAGCGGGAGCCGTACGAGTCGGGGCTCCCCTCGGAGGTCAAACGCAGCTTCCGCTTCGGGATCAGCTTCTACCTGATCGCGATGCTGTTCATCCTGTTCGACATCGAGGTGGTGTTCCTCTATCCGGTGGCGCTCCAGCTCGATGCCATCGGCGTCTTTGCGCTGGTGGAGATGACGATCTTCGTGGTTCTGCTGCTGGTGGCTTTCGTGTTCGCCTGGAGAAGGGGTGCGCTCGAATGGAAGTGACGCGCCAGAAGCTCGATGGCGACTTCCGCATCCGCCAGCGCCGCGCGCAGCAGCTCCTGCGAGGCGAGCTCGAGGGCAAGGACCTCGAGGAGCACGTCGAGAAGAGCCTGCTGCTCACGCGCTTCGAGGACGCCCAGAACTGGGCGCGCAAGAACTCGCTCTTCCCGCTCGGCTTCGGCCTGGCCTGCTGCGCGATCGAGATGATCACGGTGATCGGCTCGCCGCGAAACGACCTCTCGCGCTTCGGCGCGGAGGTCATCCGCTTCACCCCACGCCAGGCGGACATGATGATCATCTCGGGCCGGGTGTCGGTGAAGATGGCGCCGATCATCCGCCGCATCCACGACCAGATGCTCGAGCCGAAGTGGGTGATCTCCATGGGGGCCTGCGCCTCGAGCGCCGGCATGTTCAACAACTACGCGCTCGTCGCGGGCGTGGACAAGTTCCTGCCGGTGGACGTGTACGTGCCGGGTTGCCCCCCGCGCCCCGAGGCGCTGATCTACGGGATCAACAAGCTCCAGGACATGATCTCCGGGGACCCCGGCCTGGGGTGGCGGAAGCGATACGACGCGGAGGGCACGGAGGAGCGCCCGGACGAGGCCGGCATTGCCTGACGCCACCGGGCTCGAGCTGATCGCCCAGCGCGTCCGGAGCGCGGTCGGCGACGAGGCCGTCACGGGCACGCTCTTCTACCGCGAGCAGGCCACCCTCGAGGCCGACCCCGGCAGCTTGCGCGAGGTGCTCGAGTATCTGCGCGACCGCGACGAGGAGCCGTGGCCGCTGCTGGCCAGCCTGCACGGCTGCGACTACCTCCCCGACGAGCCCCGCCTCGGCGTGCACTACCAGCTCCTGTCCATGGAGCGCCAGGACCGGCTCAACGTGAAGACCCGCCTCGGGGTCGACGACCCGCGCCTGCCGACGGTGGTCGACCTGTTCCCGACCGCCGACTTCCAGGAGCGCGAGGTCTACGACATGTTCGGCGTCGTCTTCGACGGCCACCCCGACCTTCGCCGGATCCTGATGCCGGAGGACTACGAGGGCTTCCCCCAGCGCCGCGACTTCCCGATGGGCGGCGAGCCGGTCCTCTACACGTACAACGAGCACAAGTTCCCGCGCTGGTATGACTGACCCGACCAAGGTCCCCTACCGCGAGCGGGAGCGCTCGGTGACGATGAAGCGGCTCGACGAGCAGCCCGTCTCCGAGACCGACGCGTTCATGAAGAGCGACCGGGCCCTGGAGCAGGAGCTCTTCACGATCAACATCGGGCCGCACCACCCGGCCACCCACGGGGTCCTGCGGCTGCTGACCACGCTCGAGGGCGAGGTGGTCAGGGACGTCAAGCCGATCATCGGCTACGTCCACACCGGCATCGAGAAGAGCTGCGAGGACCAGCAGTACTGGAAGGTCATCCCGTTCGTCGAGCGGATGGACTACCTCTCGTACTACTTCAACGCGATGGCCTTCTGCATGGCGGCCGAGCGGCTGCTCGAGGAGGACGTCCCACCGCGCGCGCAGTACCTGCGCGTGATTCACCTGGAGCTGAACCGGATCGCGAGCCACCTTTTCTGGATCGCGACCGCCGCCCTCGACATCGGCGCGATCACGATGCTCTGGTGGGGCTGCCGCGACCGCGACCTGGTGCTCGACCTGTTCGAGATGTCGAGCGGCCAGCGCATGCACACGCGCTACTTCCAGGTCGGCGGCGTCTTCGAGGACATCCCGCCCGGCTTCGAGGAGAAGACCCGCAAGTTCCTGAAGCTGATGCCCCAGCGCATCGACCAGTACGAGGCGCTGCTGGACCGCAACGAGATCTGGCTACAGCGGATGAGGGGCACCGGGATCGTGCCGGTGGAGAAGCTGCTCGAGCTGGGCGTGACGGGCCCGCTGCTGCGTGCCGCCGGCAACCCCTGGGACCTGCGCAAGGCGATGCCCTACTCGTCCTACGAGCACTTCGACTTCAAGGTCCCGGTCGGCACGGTGGGCGACAACTGGGACCGCTACCGGGTGCGCTTCGCCGAGATGCGCGAATCGGTGAGGATCGTGGAGCAGGCGCTCGACGGGCTCCCGGAAGGGCCGTACATCAGCGACAACCGCAAGATCGCGCTGCCGCCCCGTCACGAGCTGGCGACCTCGATGGAGGCGCTGATCCACCACTTCAAGCTCGTGACCGAGGGCTTCCGGGTGCCGCCGGGCGAGACCTACGCCCCCGTCGAGTCGCCGCGCGGCGAGCTGGGCTGCTTCGTGGTGGCCGACGGCTCGGCAAAGCCCGCCCGCGTGCACATGCGCGATCCGAGCTTCGTGAACCTGCAGGCCTTCAGGCACATGGCCGAGGGGGGCCTGATCGCCGACTTCATCGCCTCGGTCGCGATGCTCGACCCGATCCTCGGAGGGGTGGACCGCTGATGGCCGATGCCGAGCGCATGGAGTCGGCGGGCGACGAGGCCGCCCTGCGGGCAACTCCGCTTCCGCCCGGCTGGGATGAGGCGGCGCGGCTCGAGGAGGACCCCGCCGTCGTCCCCGATCCAGCGAGCGTGGAGGTCCCGGCGGACCTGCGCGCCGAGATCGAGGCCCACATGGCCAAGTACCCCGACCGCCACTCGGCCGTCCTGCCGGCGCTCGGCGCAGCGCAGGAACGCCACGGCTGGTGCTCGCCGGAGGCGATCGTCCAGGTGGCCGCGGTCATGCAGGTCACGCCCGCCTATCTGTCGAGCGTCGCGACCTTCTACGACATGCTTCGCACGGAGCCGGTCGGCGACCGCTACGTCTACGTCTGCACGAGCGTCGCCTGTCACACGCGCAACGCGAAGGCCGTCTACGACGCGATCTGCGAGGAGGCGCGCGAACAGGGCCTCGAGGGCGTGGAGCTGCGGGAGTTCGAGTGCTTGGGCGCCTGCGACATGGCGCCCATGGCTTCCGTGGACGGGCGCTACGTCGGCCCGCTCGACGTCTCCGACGCGCAGGAGCTCGTCGCGGCGGTCAAGGAGGACCGGCACGTCCTGCCCGGCCGGGGGCTCGAGGACTCCGACTACCGCCTGCCCTGGGACCGTCCCGATCGACCGGTCCACAGGCCCCAAGGCCCTCCGGAGACGCCCGAGGGGGACGCGGCATGAGCGGCGAGACCCGCGTGCTGCTGGCGACCATCGACGAGCCCGATCTCCACACGATCGAGGTCTACGAGCGGCTCGGGGGCTATGGCGACCGGCTGCGCAAGGCGCTGCTCCAGATGTCCCCCGAGGAGGTGCTCAAGGAACTCGAGAACTCCGGCTTGCGCGGCCGCGGCGGCGCGGGGTTCGACATGGGCAAGAAGGCGTCCTTCATCCCCAAGGGCGACATGGACAAGTACCTCTGCTGCAACGCAGACGAGTCGGAGCCCGGCGCCTTCAAGGACCGCCTGCTGATGCAGAAGAACCCGCACCTGCTGATCGAGGGCTGCATCATCGGCGCGATCGCCGCCGGCGCCAACAAGGGCTTCATCTTCATTCGCGGCGAGTACGCCCACCAGGCAGACATCCTCGACGCGGCCGTGGCGGAGGCCTACGACAAGGGCTACCTCGGCGAGCGCATACTCGACTCCGCGCACAGCTTCGACCTGGTCGTGCACCGCGGCCAGGGCGCCTACATCTGCGGCGAGGAGATCGCGCTGCTCGACGCCCTCGAAGGAAAGCGCGGCAACCCCCGGCTCAAGCCGCCGTTCCCGGCCAACCAGGGCCTGTACCAGGGGCCCACCCTGATCAACAACGTCGAGACGCTCTGCTGCGCGCCGCTGATCATCGAGAAGGGAGGCGAGTGGTTCGCGTCGATGGGCGTCGACAAGTCGACCGGCACGAAGATCGTGTCGGTCTCCGGCAACGTCGAGCGGCCTGGCAACTACGAGGTCGAGCTCGGCATCAGCTGCCGCGACCTGATCTACGGGCTCGCGGGCGGGCCGCCCGACGGCCGCGACGTCAAGTGCTTCTTCCCGGGCGGCTCGTCGGCGCCGGTCCTCACCAAGGAGCACCTCGACCTGCCCTACACGTTCGAGGCCATGTCCGAGGCGGGGTCGATGCTCGGCTCGGGGTCGGTGATCGTGGTCGACGACTCCGTGTCGATCGTCTCCCTCGCGCTGCGGCTGGCCGAGTTCTACCGCCACGAGTCCTGCGGCAAGTGCGTTCCCTGCCGGGAGGGCACCAACTGGACCGTGAAGATGCTCGAGCGGATGGACGCCGGCGAGGCCACGCCGATGGACATCGAGGTCATGTCCCAGGTCCAGACCAACATCATCGGCAACTGCCTGTGCGTGCTCGGCGACTCGATGGCGATGCCGGTCGGGTCGATGATCGAGCACTTCCGAGACGAGTTCGAGGAGCACATCGAGCAGGCGCGGGTGCGCCGGGGGCTCGAGGAGACTGCGGCCTACCCGTCCGAGGCCCCGCTCGGCGCCGAGCTCGCCGCCGCCGGGGAGTCGGGACCGGCCTGATGGCGCGCCCCGACCCCACTCCGGTCACATTCGAGATCGACGGCCGCGACGTGCAGGCGCCCGAGGGCACGATGCTGGTCGACGCGGCCAAGCTCGGCGACGTCGAGATCCCCTACTTCTGCTACGAGCGCAAGCTCGGCCAGCCGGTGGGTGCCTGCCGGATGTGCCTGGTCGAGATCGAGGGCATGCCCAAGCTTCAGACCGCCTGCTCCACGCCGGTCAAGGACGGGATGGCCGTGACCACCACGAGCGACCGCGTGAAGCAGGCGCAGAACGCGATCGTCGAGTTCCTGCTTGTCAACCACCCGCTCGACTGTCCGGTCTGCGACAAGGGCGGCGAGTGCCCGCTGCAGGACATCTCCTTCGGCTGGGGCTCCGGCAGGTCGCGCTTCATCGAGCCCAAGCGCCACTTCAAGAAACCGCTCGAGCTGTCCCCGCTGGTGGCGATCGACCGCGAGCGCTGCATCCTCTGCTACCGCTGCGTCCGCTTCTCGCAGGAGGTGGCCGAGGACCACCAGCTGGTGTTCCTCGAGCGCGGCGACCACACCTTCGTCGGCACCCACCACGGGCGTCCGTACGTGGCGCCCTTCAGCGGCAACATCATCGAGCTCTGCCCGGTTGGCGCGCTGACCGCGACCTCATACCGCTTCCGGGCCCGGCCGTGGGACATCGAGGACTCGGGCTCGGTCTGCACGCTCTGCCCGAGCCACTGCAACGTCAAGTTCACGATTCGCGACGACGCCCGCGTCGTCCGGGTGCTCGCGCGCGACAACGAGGCCGTCGACGACGGCTGGCTCTGCGACAAGGGCCGCTTCGGCTACCAGGTGATCCACTCCAAGGACCGGATCACCGCCCCGCTGGTCAGCGACGGGGGCACGCTGCGGGAGGTGTCCTGGGAGCGCGCGCTGAGCGAGGCGGCCGATGCGCTTCGCAAGGCCGGCGAGCGAAGCGCCGCTCTGGTTGGCGGCCAGGCCACCAATGAGGAAGGCCTGCTCGTGCAGCACCTGATGCGAAAGGCCCTCGGTTCGCCCCACGTCGACTCGCGCTTCGGCGGCGGCATCGACGGAGTGCAGGCGCGCGTACTGGCGCGGCCGGACCACTCGGCGGCGGTCGCCGACATCGAGCACGCCGACGTGATCCTCGTGCTCGAGACGGAGCTCGTCGACGAGGCCCCGATCCTCGACCTGCGAGTCCGCAAGGCGGTCCGCCGGAACGGCGCGCGCCTGGTTGTGGCGTCGAGCCGCCCGTCGACGCTCGACTCAAGCGCCACGTCGAGCCTGCGCTTCGCGCCCGGGGCGGCCGAAGCGGCCATCGCCGCGCTGGCCGCGGCCCTCGGTT
>DATACN010000219.1:0-4102 GCA_036258995.1 Thermoleophilaceae bacterium
GCGCGGCCAAGCGCGCGGTGGACCCGGCCGGGATCCTCAATCCCGGCGTTCTCGTCGACCCCTCGAGCTGAGCAGCGCCTCGGCGACCCGCTCGGGGGAGACTCGGTATGAGCCCGCTGCCACCGCCTGCCGCAGCTCGCGAAGCCGCGCGGCATCGGGTCCCGGTCCGGGCCGGGCCCGCCGTCCGGGAGGGGCCGTCCCGAGCTTCGGCGTGGAGTCCATCTCGCTCGCTGAGATGATGGCAGCATGAGCGATTCGCGCCGCCGGGAGCTGTCGCGGGCCGACCGCGTGCTGCCGGGCCTATGGCGGCTGCGCCTCCCGCTGCCATGGCCAGGCGTGCCCCACGGGAACGCCTATGCCATCGCCGCGGGCGACGGAGTCGTGCTGGTCGATACCGGCATCCACGAGCCGGGCGCGATGCGCCAGCTCGAGCGGGCGCTCGACCAGGCCGGGCTGAGCCTGGAGCACGTGCGCCTGCTCGCGTGCACGCACGCGCACAGCGACCACTACGGGCTGGCCGGGCCGATCGTCGAAGCCGCGGGCTGCGAGCTGTGGATGCACCCGAACCACGCCCACATGACGAAGGCCGCCGACGACCCCGACCGCATGCTCGAGCGCCGGCTGGAGATAGCGCGCCAGAGCGGCGTGCCCGCACGGGCGCTTTCGCAGTACGAGGACTCCCGGCGCGGCCAGGGCATCGGGGTGGCCGAGGTCGTCCTGCCGGACCGTGACCTTGTAGACGGCGTCGAAATCGAGACCGACCTCGGCGCCTGGCAGGTGCACGAGACGCCGGGCCATGCGCCCTCCCATGTGGTCCTCCACCAGCCCGAGCGCGGCCTGCTGCTGTCGGGCGACCACATCCTCGGCCGCGTCTCGCTCTACTACGACTACGGCTACACGCCCGACCCCGCCGGCGAGTTCCTCCAGAGCCTCGACGTGGTCGACCGGCTCGACGTCAGGCTCGTGCTGCCGGGCCACGGCCGGCCCGTGCGCGACGCCGCCGCCCTGGTCGAGGCAAACCGCCGAGCCGTCACCGAGCGCGTGGGCCTCGTGCGAAACGCGATAGCAAGCGGTCCGCGCACGCCCTTCGAGATAGTCCCGGCTCTGGTCGGCGAAGAGGCTCCCAGCCAGATGATGGTCAGCTGGGGACTGTCAGAGGTCCTCTGCTACCTGACCCACCTCGAGCGCCTCGGCGAAGCGACGCCGGTCGAGGGCGACGACCCCTCGCGCTGGGCATTGGCCGCCTGATGGCCGCCGAGACCGGAGTCCACGGCCTCCGCTAGACGGCGGCGCGGGCCCGCGTCCACGGCTGCGCTGCGCGCAGGGCGGCCAGGATGGCTCGGGTTGCGGGCGAGCGGTTGAGCGTGTAGAAGTGGATTCCGGGCGCGCCCCGCGCCAGGAGATCGGAGCACTGGAGGGTCGCATAGGCGACCCCGAGCTCGGCAACCGCTTCCGGGTCGTCGGCGCGCCCGTTCAACTCGCGGTCGAGCTCGGCCGGGATCGTCGCGCCGCACAGGCCGGTGATCGTCTTGATCTGCTTGAGGTTGGTGATCGGCATGATCCCCGGGATCAGCGGGACCTCGATGCCGGCTGCACGCGCCTCGTCGACGAAGTCGAAGTAGAGCTCGTTGTCGAAGAAGAGCTGGGTGATCAGGAAGCTCGCGCCGGCTTCGACCTTGCGCTTGGCGTAGGCCAGGTCCTGGCTGAAGTCCTTCGCTTCGGGGTGGACCTCGGGAAAGCAGGCTGCGCCCACGCAGAAGTCGAAGCGGTCGCGGATCAGCTCGATCAGTTCGACGGAGTGGTGGAGCCCGCCGGGGTGAGGGCGCCACTCCGTCTCGCCTCTCGGCGGGTCGCCGCGCAGCGCGAGGACGTTGTCGATCCCCGCTGCCTCGATCTCTTCGAGGATCTCGACCAGGCGCTCGGCTGGCTCGCCCACGCAGGAGAGGTGGGCCATGGCCTCGATGCCGAGGTCCTGCTTGATCCACTTCGTGATCTCGACCGTGCGCTCGCGGGTCGAGCCACCCGCCCCGTAGGTGACCGACACGTACTCCGGCCGGTCCTCCTTCAGTTCGGCGAGCGTTCCCTCCAGCGTGCGCTGGCCCTCGTCGGTCTTCGGCGGGAAGAACTCGAACGAGAAGACCGGCCGCTGCTCTTCGAGAATGTGGTCGATTCGCATCGCGACAAGGCTAGCCGGGGGGAATTATCTCGAGGCCGGTGGCGACGGTTTCGCGCTCGCCTAGCCGGTACTGCACGTCGACCGAGTCGTTCTTGCCATAGCTCCCGAACAGGCCCAGGAAGATCGCAGACCAGCGGCCGAGGCCGAGCCTCTCCTTCTCGAGCGGCTTGAAGAAGTGCAGCTCGCCGTCGGCGACCTCGTAGTCCTGTCCTTCGCGTTGCGGAACGCCGTTGACGAAGACCCGGAAGGGCGGCTCGGCGCCGCGCGGGAGCGGCACCCGCCAGCGGTCACCGCCCCTGCCCTCCGCCCGGCTCATCCGCCGAGCTCGCGCCGCAGCGCCTCGTACGCCGACTCGCCCCGCCGCTGCTCGATCAGCCGCCTGCGGATGCGCCCGGTAAAGCCCTCGGTCGACCCGTCGCCGCGAACGTCGATCCCGGCCCGAAGGCGGCCGGGCCCCCTTAGCTCGAGCCGGGCAACCACCTGTTGCACGGGCTCGATCCGCCGCATCAGCTTGCCGCCGACGGCTTGCGCGCTTGCCCCGTCCTCGAGCGCCCGGCCGTGCTCCTCGATCGCCGCCAACGCCTCGGAGAGGCTCTCGAAGCGGCGCTTCTCCACGCGCGCCCCGCTCCGGATCGTGACTCCGTACGAGGCCACGCGCCTTACCTCCGGACGCCGTACGCGAGATAGACCACGCCGTTGCCGAATCGGCGCTCGTCGCGCAGCTCGAGTTGCATGCGCACGCCGTCGGGAAGCGACTGCTTGCCGCCTCCCACCACGATCGGCGAGACGAACAGGTGGAGCTCGTCGACGATCCCCGCCTCGATTGCGCTTGTGGCGAGGTTAGGCCCGCCCACCGCCAAGTCGCGGTCGGCTGCTTCCTTCATCTCCGCAACGGTCCGCGGGTCGAACTCCCGCTCGAGACGCGTCCGCCCCGTGGTCGGCGCGTCCAGCGTCCTGGAGTACACGACCTTGTCCGTCGCCCTCCAGATCTCGGCGAAGTCCACGATGTGGGGCGCCTGGCCGGCCGTGTTCATGGTCTCCCACACGGCGAGCACCTCGTACATCCGTCGCCCAAGGAGATGGGTGCCCACGTCGCGCTCCAGGTCGTTGACGAAGCTGTGCACCTCGTCGTCCGGCTTGGACCAGTCGAAGTTCCCCTGCTCGTCGGCGACGTAGCCGTCCAGCGACGTGATCGCCGAGTAGATCAACTTCGCCACCAGCTAGCCGCCGATGGCGCTCATCGTGCGCAGCGGCTGGCGAAAGCCCCGCTCGCCGATGTGGTGCTTCAGCTCCTTGCGCCAGACGGCGCGGCGGATGATGTCCTCCACCTCGGCGTCGGACGAGCCGTCGCGCAGCGGCCCGCGCAGATCGGTCTCGTGCAGCGAGAAGAGGCAGGTCCGCAGCTTGCCGTCGGCGGTCAGCCTGATCCGGTTGCAGTCAGCGCAGAAAGGCTCGGAGACGGGATTGACGAAGCCGATCTCCCCGCGGCCGTCGCGGAAGCGGTACACCCGCGCCGTGGAGTGCGGCTCGCGCGGCCGTTCCTCCAGCGGGTGGACCGCGTGGATGATTCGCCGCAGCTCCGCGCCGGTGAGAACCGAGTCGGGCGTCCAGGCGTGGTCGGCGTCGAGCGGCATGAACTCGATGAAGCGCACCTGGAACGCCGTCGAGCGTGCGAACTCGGCGAACGGCAGCGCTTCCTCCTCGGTGAACCCGCGCATCGCGACCGCGTTGACCTTGATCGGCCGCACCTCCGGGTGCCTGGCGATTGCCTCGAGGCCGCGCAGCACCTGCGGCAGCGAGTCGCGGCGGGTCATGTGGAAGAAGCGATCGCGCTGGAGAGTGTCGATCGAGACGTTCACCCGCGTAATGCCCGCGGCCACCAGGGCATCGGCGTCGCGCTCGAGCAGGTAGCCGTTCGTGGTCAGC
>DATACN010000220.1:0-7331 GCA_036258995.1 Thermoleophilaceae bacterium
CGGTGACCATGTTGCGCGTGTACTGCTCGTGGCCGGGGGTGTCGGCGATGATGAACCGCCGGCGCGCGGTGCGGAAGTGGCGGTAGGCCACGTCGATCGTGATGCCCTGCTCGCGCTCGGCTCGCAGGCCGTCGGTGAGCAGGGCCAGGTTCACGTAGCCGTCGCCCCTGCGGGCGCTGGCCTCCTCCACGTGGGCGAGCTGGTCGTCGGGGACCTGGTTGGCGTCGAGCAGCAGCCGCCCGATCAGGGTGGACTTGCCGTCGTCGACGGAGCCCACCGTCGCGAATCGCAGCAGCTCTGCGGTCGGCGCCAGCGCGCCGCGGCCGTCCCCCTGCGCTGCGATCAGAAGTAACCCTCCCGCTTGCGGTCCTCCATGGCCGCCTCGGTCACGCGATCGTCGGCGCGCGTCTCGCCTCGCTCGGTGATGCGGGTCGAGGCGATCTCGGCGATCACGTCCTCGATCGTGGCGGCCGTGGACCGCACGGCCCCGGTGCAGGTCATGTCGCCGACGGTGCGGAAGCGCACGGACTCCGAGCGCTTTGCCTCGCCGTCGATCAGCTCGACGAATGGGGAGGCCGCGTACAGCATCCCGTCGCGCTCGAACACCTCGCGCTCGTGGGCCATGTAGATCGGAGGCAGCTCGATTCCCTCGCGCAGGATGTACTCCCAGACGTCGAGCTCGGTCCAGGTGGAGAGCGGGAATACGCGCACGTGCTCGCCGCGCTTGATCCGCCCGTTGTAGATGTTCCACAGTTCCGGCCGCTGGCGCTTGGGGTCCCATTGGCCGAAGTCGTCGCGGAAGGAGAAGATCCGCTCCTTGGCGCGCGAGCGCTCCTCGTCCCGGCGAGCGCCCCCGATCACCGCGTCGAAGCGATGCTCCTCGATGGCGTCGAGCAGGGTCACGGTCTGGAGCCGGTTGCGCGAGGCCCGCGGGCCCGTCTCCTCGACGACCCGCCCCTTGTCGATCGACTCCTGCACCGAGGCCACGATCAGTCGCTCGCCGAGCTCGTCCACCCGCCGGTCCCGGAACTCGATCACCTCGGGGAAGTTGTGGCCCGTGTCCACGTGCATGACCGGGAACGGGAAGCCGGCCGGCCAGAACGCCTTGGCCGCCAGGTGCAGCAGCGCCGCCGAGTCCTTGCCGCCCGAGAACAGCAGCACGGGCCGCTCGAGCTGGGCCGCCACCTCCCGCATGACGTGCACGGCCTCGGCCTCCAGCGACTGGAGGTGGTCGAGCGTGGGACGGTTGTTCATGCCTGTTCGGACACGGGGTCGCGCACGGTGGTGGTGGGGGACCGGGACTGCCGCCGGGTGAGCACTATGGCGAGCGCCACACCCGGAAGCGCGCACACCGCGAACGAGAGTAGCGATGGGGCCCACCCTGCCTTCGCCGAGAGAGCGACGCCGGAGGCTACCAACACGGTTGCGAGCGCGGCCCGAAGGGCCGCGACGGGCAGGCGGGCCGACGCGTGGCTGCCGACCCACACGCCGGGGATCGACCCGAGCAGCAGGTTGGCGGCCAGCATCAGGTCCACGTTCTCCGAGACCAGGTGGGCCGCGGCGGCCGCCCACAGCAGGATCGCCGCGTGGAAGACGTCGGTGCCGACGATCCGGTGCGGGGCGAGGCGGAAGGCCAGGATCAGGGCGACACCGATCAGCGCTCCGGAGCCGACCGAGGTCACGCCCAGCACAAAGCCCACGAAGGCCCCCACCGAGATGGCGGCCACCTTGTGGCGGCGGGTCATGGGAACCGAGTCGCGCTCGCCCTTCGCCAGCTTGCCCGCGAACGCCGCCCGCGCAAGCACGGCGAGGCCCGCGAAGAGCACCGCGCCGGCCACCGCGGCGAGCAGGATGTCGTCGAAGTCCGCCCCCAGGGATCGGTCGAGCACCTCGAGCGTGAGCACGCCGAGGATCGCGGCCGGCACCGAGCCGATCGCCATCCACCAGGACAGTCGCACGTCGACCGTGTGCTGGGTGTAGTGCTTGTAGCCGCCCGCGGTCTTCGTGATCGCTCCGTAGAGCAGGTCGGTCCCTACGGCCGTGACCGGCTTGACGTCGAAGAACAGGATCAGCAGCGGAGTGAGCAGTGAGCCGCCCCCCACCCCGGTGAGGCCCACCAGGGCCCCCACCAGGAGGCCCGACAGAGCAATGGCCGGATCCACTTACCCCGGTGTATACAGTCTCGCGGCGTGTCCGAACCCTCGTTCGACCTGCAAGCCCATTCGGTGCACTCGGACGGCCACCTGCCCGCCGCGGCGGTTGTGGAGCACGCCGCGAAGGCCGGAGTGCGGCTGCTGGCGCTGTCCGACCACGACACGATCGACGGCGTCGAGGAGGCGCTCGATGCCGGCGCCCGCCACGGGGTGACGGTGGTGCCGGCCACCGAGATATCCGCCGTCGACGGCGGCCGCGAGGACCTGCACGTGCTCGGCTACCGGATCGACCACCGCGACCCCGTGCTCGCCGAGCGGCTCGAGGACGCCCGCGCGGACCGCGAGCGGCGCGCCGAGGCGATGGGCGAGCGGCTGCGGGAGCTCGGCTACGAGATCGATCCCGCTCCGCTCGAGGAGCGCCGGACGGCGGGCAAGCCGATCGGCCGCCCGCACCTGGCCGGCGCCGTGCTCGCCCACCCGGCCAACGCCGAGCGGCTGCGCGAGGAGGGCCACGAGGACGTGTCCTCGTTCATCCCCGCCTACCTGATCCCGGGCGCGCCGGCGTACAAGCCGCGCGAGCGCCCCACCGTCTCCGAGGCGATCCGCTGGATCCACGAGGCCGGCGGGGTGGCCGTCTGGGCGCACCCCTTCTGGGACATCGAGGAGGCCGAGGAGGTCCTCGAGGCGATCGGCCGCTACCGCGCCGAGGGCCTCGACGGCGTCGAGGCCTTCTACCCGACCCATAGCGAGGAGCAGGCCCGGCTGCTGGCTGACCGCTGCGCGCGTGAGGGCCTCCTGGCCACCGGCTCCTCCGACTTCCACGGCCCCGACCACCGGCTCTTCAGCCGTTTCCGGGCCTTCGAGCTGCACGGCCAGTCGCCGGAGCTCGGCACGATCGCCAACGGCTCGATCCCGGCGCGAGGGCCCAAGCCGGAGACGGCCGGCGTGTGCCTGTGGCTCACCGGGCTCTCCGGCGCCGGCAAGTCCACGATCGCGCGGCTGGTCGCCCGGCGCCTGCGCGAGCACGGCCATAGGGTCGAGCTGCTCGACGGCGACGTGGTGCGCCGCAACCTCAGCGCCGACCTCGGCTACTCGCGCGAGGACCGCAACCGCAACGTCGCGCGGATCGCCTTCGTGGCCAACCTGCTCGCCCGCCACGGCGTGGTGGCGATCGTGGCGGCGATCTCGCCCTACCGCGAGGCCCGCGAGCAGGCGCGCGACCTGATCGGCGAGCGCTTCATCGAGGTCTACGTGCGCGCCTCGCTCGGCGAGTGCGAGCGACGCGACGTGAAGGGCCTCTACGAGCGGGCCCGCGCGGGAGAGATCGAGCGCTTCACGGGGGTGTCCGACCCCTACGAGGAGCCGCGGGCGCCCGAGGTCGACGTCGACACCGAGTGCGAGCCGCCCCATCGCTCGGCGGAGCGGCTGGTGGAGCTGGTCGAACGCCGCCTCGGCGGCGCCGGCTGACGCGGCCCGCGGGACGAACGACTGGCTGGGTAAGGGGCAATGGGGACCCTCGGCGAGGGGGGTTGGGCGAGTTATGCCACCTATACGGCGTAAAAGTCGCCCCACCCCTGCCGGCCCCGAGGGTCCCGCCTTCTTGCCCAGCCGCCGTTCGCTCGTCCCGCGCTACTCGCCTGAAGGGCCCTACTCGGGCTGAAGCACCGGCCGCGGCTGGCGCGGGCCGCCGTCGCCCCCCGCGGGCCCTTCGCCCTCGGGCGGCGCGGCTCCCGCAGCGGCCGCCTCCGCCGCTCGCGCCTGGGCGGGGGTTCGGCGCATGGTCTTCGCCAGCGGGATCGCCAGCAGCACGAAGACGGCCGCGCCGCGGAAGCCCCAGGCGTAGGCGGTGCGGGTGGCCCGGCTGCTCAGGCGGGCAACCTCCTCGTCGAAGCCCGGGCCCAGGCGGAGCCTCTCTTCGGTCAGCCCCGCGCGGTCGCCGAATGTGTGGAGCAGGAGGCCGCCCGCCAGCGGGGCCGGCAGCTCGTACACGTCGTTGAGCTCGTCGCGCAGCTCCTCCTGGGCCCACTCGAGGCGCTCGGTGCCGACCGCGGCCATGGTCGCCACCAGCAGGGCGATGCCCATCCCGGCGCCGACCTGCCGCGAGGTGTTGAGCAGCCCCGAGGCGAGACCAAGCTCCTGCCCGGTCACCGAGCCCATGGCCCCGACGTTGATCGAGGGGAAGCACATGCCCATGCCCACACCGATCAGCAGCAGGGCGGGGAGCACCATCAGGTAGTCGAGCGTGTCCTCCGCCGTCGAGGGCATGAAGGAGAAGGCCAGCAGCCCGACGGCCATCAACGCCAGCGCCGGCACGGCGATCTGACGCGGCTCCTTGCGATCGGCCGCGCGGCCCACGATCGGCCACACGACCAGTCCCATCAGCGGCACCGGGGCAAGGGCCAGCCCGGCCTCGAGCTGGGAATAGCCCCAGAGGTTCACGAACACGAGCGCCAGCAGGAACAGGGCCCCGAGCGCGCCCATCGCGAACAGGAACATCGCCCCGTTGGCCCCGAGGAACTGCTTGTTCTCCATCAGCCCCTGCGTGAGCATCGGCGCCTTGCCGTAGCGCTGGGAGAAGAAGAAGGCGATGCCGAGCAGGATCGACGCCTGGAGCAGGAACAGGATCAGCCCGTCGTCCCAGCCGCGCGAGTTGGCCTCGACCAGGCCGTAGGCGGCGCAGAAGCCGGACAGGCCCAGCAGCACCATCCCGGCGACGTCGACCTGCCTGGGCGCGGTCAGGTCCCAGGTCTCCGGCCACACGCGCCGCGCCAGCACCACCCCGACGAGCCCGATCGGGAGATTGATGATGAAGATCCACTGCCAGCTCGCGAACTCCACGAGCACCCCGCCAATCACGGGCCCGAGGGCGGTTGAGACAAGCGCGACCACGGCGATAAGGGCGAGGCCCATGCCGCGCTGCCGGGGCGGGAAGACGAGCGCGGTCATGGCGAAGCCCAGCGGCGCGAGGATCCCGGCGCCCAGCCCCTGGAAGATGCGGAAGACGATCAGGCTCTCCACGCTCCAGGCCAGGGCGCAGAGCCCCGAGGCGATCGTGAAGATGGTCAGGCCCAGGACGAAGAAGCGCCGGCGGCCGAACTGGTCGGCCAGCCTGCCCGTGGCGACCAGGATGATCCCGAAGGTGATGTTGTAGGCGTTGACCACCCACGAGACCGTGTCCACGTCCGTGCTGAGGTCGTGCTGGAGCTCGGGGACCGTGATGTTCACGATCGAGACGTCCAGCAGGGTCATCGCCCAGCCGATCATCATCACGCCGAAGATCGGCCACTTGCGGGCGTAGAGCTCCTCGGCCGGGGGATTGACGCGCCGCGGCGGGCGCCCGCGCCCCCCGTCTGCTTCACGGCTCACCGGGCCGATCCTAGTGGCGACTTGGCACGGGGCGTCCGCACCCCTAACCTCGCGCGAGTGTTTCAGCCCTCCGTGCGCGCACGCCTGATCGTCCTTGCGCTGCTGGCCCTGGTCCTGGTCGCGGGAGTCGCCCCTGCCGGCGCGCAGGCCCCCGAGCGGCCGAACGTGCTGGTGCTCATGACCGACGACCAGACGGCCGACTCGCTGGCGGTGATGCCGAACGTCCAGCAGCTGCTGATGGCCCAGGGCACCACCTTCGACCGCAGCTTCGTGAACTTCTCACTCTGCTGCCCCTCCCGGGCCACCTACCTGACCGGCCAGTACACCCACAACCACGGCGTCCGCGGCCTCGCGCCCCCGATCGGCGGCTACACGAGGCTCGACGCCAGCAACTACCTGCCGCAGTGGATGCGCGAGGCCGGCTACCTGACCGCACACCTCGGCAAGTACCTGAACGGTTACGGGCTCAACAACCTCGATCCGCGCGAGGTGCCGTCGGGCTTCGACGACTGGCACGGCTCGATCGACCCCACCACCTACGAGTTCTTCCATTACACGCTGAACGACAACGGCAGGCTGAACGCCCACGGCACGGGCGGCCCGCCGCCCGTCTATCAGACCGACTTCTACGCCAGCCGCGCCTCGGAACTGATCACCGACTACGCGGCTTCCGGCCGGCCCTTCTACTTCACGGTTGCGTTCGTCGGTCCCCACCACGGCGGGCCACGTGAGGTCGACGACCCCGGCGCCATCAGGACCCCGGCCGTTGCGCCGCGCCACCGCGACCAGTTCGCGGGGGTGCCCCTGCCGCAGCCGCCGAACTTCAACGAGGCCGACGTCTCAGACAAGCCCGCCACGATCCGGCGCCGCCCGCCGTTCACCCCCGAGCGGATCGCCCAGATCCAGGAGGCCTACCAGCAGCGGCTCGAGTCCCTGATGTCGGTGGACGACGCGGTAGGGCAGATCATGTCCACGCTCGAGCGCACCGGCGAGCTGCAGAACACGCTGGTGATCTTCACGTCCGACAACGGCTTCCTGCACGGCGAGCACCGCGTCGGCTTCGGCAAGGTCTACCTCTACGAGCCATCCATCCGGGTGCCGCTGATCATGCGCGGGCCGGGGGTCCCGGCCGGCCAGCGGCGCCGCCAGCTCGTGACGAACGCCGACCTGAGTCCCACCATCCTCGACGCCACTGGAGCCCGGGCGGGCAAGCCCCAGGACGGGCGCTCGCTGTTCCCGCTGCTGCGAGACCGGGCGCTCGAGTGGGGCCGCGACGTGCTGATCTACGGCCGCAACCCGCGCTACAACGCGATCCGCACCTACCGCTACGTGTACGCCCGCCACGCCAGCGGCGAGACCGAGCTCTACGACCTCAGGCGCGATCCGTTCGAGCTCAACAACCTGAACGCCGACCCGCGCTACCGGCTGGTGCGAAACGAGCTGTCGCGCCGGCTGCGGACGCTGGCCGCCTGCGTCGGGCCGGACTGCTACGCGGGACCGCGGCTGTCGCTGCGCCTCCGCGCGCGCGCCGGCTGCGTGCCGGCCCCCGTGCGGGTGCGCCTCGAGGGCCTGGACCGCCGGCTGGTGGCCAGGACCGCCTACTTCGTCCGCGGGCGCCGCACGGCTCAGGCCCGGGGGCCCCGGGCGGTGGCGGACCGCCTGCTGCACGGGGCACCCGTCCCGCGCGGGCGCCGCTTCCGGCTGCGGGCCCGTGTTTCCCTGAGGGACGGCCGGGTGGTCACGCTCGACCGCAGGCCGCGCGCCTGCCGGGCGGGGTGACGCCCACGTGGGTCAGAGCCTGAAGCGGGGCGG
>DATACN010000221.1:0-10603 GCA_036258995.1 Thermoleophilaceae bacterium
ATGCGGCCGGGTTCTGGTAGTAGCCGGGGTCGAGGTCCTGCCGGAACATCTCGACGGCGCGGGTCGCGAAGTGCGTTCCCTCGTCGATCCCCCACACATAGGGGAGCCCGTAGTCGTTGTTCCAGACCCGGATCGCCAGGCCTAGCACGAGGATGAGCGCCAGCAGGAGCCGCTGCACCGGCCGCAGCGTAGTGAGAGGCCTCCCGGGCGGGGGTTCGCTTGGGGGTATATTGACTGGGGAGTCAATGACGGCCACCGAGCGCGACGCGCGTCACCTTGAGCGGACCCTCGAGCTCGCGGCGCGAGCGCGGGGACGGACCAGTCCCAACCCCATGGTCGGGGCGGTGGTGGTCAAGGAAGGCCGCACGATCGGCGAGGGTTGCCACGAGGCGCTGGGCGAGCCGCATGCCGAGCGCGCCGCCATCGAGGGCTGCAGCGAGGACCCCGCCGGCGCGACCCTGTACATCTCCCTGGAGCCGTGTGCGCACCACGGCCGCACCCCGCCCTGCACCGAGGCGATCGTCGAAGCCGGGATCAAGCGCGTGGTGTTCGCCTCGGACGATCCGACCCCCAAGGCGTCCGGTCGCGGCCCCGGCATCCTGCGCGACGAGGGGATCGACGTCGAGCTGCTCGACGGCGCTGTCGGCGAGGCCGCCCGGCTGCTCAACCAGCCCTTTCGCAAGCACGCCCGCACCGGCCGCCCCCTGGTGGTGCTCAAGTGGGCCATGACGCTCGACGGCAAGGTGGCGACCCCGACCGGCGACTCGCAGTGGATCTCCGGCGAGGCGAGCCGTGCCCGGGCGCACCGCTGGCGCGCCGAGTCCGACGCGGTGGCGGTCGGGATCGGCACGGCCCGAAGCGACGACCCGCGTCTCACCGCCCGGGTGGAGGGCGTCGCGCGCCAGCCCCGCCGCGTGGTGTTCGACTCCGAGGCCAGCCTTCCCCTGGACAGCCGTCTGGTGGAGAGCACCGCCGAGGCCCCGCTGACGGTGGTCTGCTCGCGGGCGGCATCCCGCACGGCGGTACAGGCGCTCGAGTCGGCCGGCATCGACGTGATCGTCGCGAGCGGCCAGAACGAGGGCGCCCGGGTCGCGTCCGCGCTCGACGAGCTCGGCGCCCGCGACGTCCAGTCGCTGCTGCTCGAAGGGGGCCCGCACCTGACCGGCGCCTTCCTGGAGGCGGGAGAGATCGACGAGGCCCGCATCTTCGTGGCGCCGGTGCTGGCCGGGGGCCTCGGCGCGCGCACTCCTGTCGAAGGCCAGGGCGCCGAGGAGATCGCCGCGGCCGTGCACGCTCTGACCCTGGACATGGAGCGGATCGAGGACGACGTGCTGTTGATCGCCCGCCTGAAGGAGTGGTGATGTTCACCGGCCTCGTTCAGAGCACCGGCATCGCTTCCCTCAGCGGAGGCCGGCTGCGCGTGGAGTCCGATCTGCGGGTCGCCGAGGGGGACTCGGTCTCCATCAACGGCGTCTGCCTGACGGCGACGGCGCTGCGCCCGGGCGGCTTCGACGCCGACGTGATGCCCGAGACGCTGCGCCGCACGACGCTCGGCGCGCTCGGCGAGGGCGGGCGGGTCAACCTCGAGCTGCCCCTGCGGGCCTCCGACCGGCTCGGCGGCCACATCGTGCAGGGGCACATCGATGCGACCGGCACCGTCGAGTCGGCGGAAGAGGACGGCTTCGCCAAGGTGATCCGTATCTCGGCCCCCGAGGAGGTACTGCGTTACGTGGTCGAGAAGGGCTCGATCGCGGTCGACGGGGTGTCGCTCACGGTCGCGGAAGTCGACGACGAGGGCTTCAGCGTCTCGCTCGTACCCGAGACGCTGAAGCGCACGAATCTCGGCTCGGCGGCGCCGGGCCGGCTCGTGAACATCGAGGTCGACGTGCTCGCCAAGTACGTCGAGAAGCTCGCGGGCAGGGTGGCGCCGGCGTGAGCCGCCCATTCGCCTCGATCGAGGAGGCGCTCGAGGACGTACGGGCGGGCCGCATGGTCGTGGTCTGCGACGCCGAGGACCGAGAGAACGAGGGCGACCTGACGCTGGCGGCTCAGTTCGCCACCCCCGAGGCGGTCAACTTCATGGCCACCCACGCCCGGGGGCTGATCTGCCTGGCGCTGCCGCCGGCGCGCTGCGACGAGCTCGGCCTGCACCTGATGGCGGCGAAGAACGAGTCGCCCTTCCAGACCGCGTTCACGGTCTCGATCGAGGCGCGCGAGGGGATCACGACGGGGATCTCCGCGCACGACCGCGCCCACACGATCCAGGTGGCGATCGACCCGAAGACCAGGCCCGAGGACCTGGTCCAGCCCGGGCACATCTTCCCGCTCAAGGCCAGGGCAGGCGGGGTCCTGGAGCGCACCGGCCAGACCGAGGCCGCCGTCGACCTCGCGCGGCTCGCTGGCCTCAACCCGGCCGGCGTGATCTGCGAGGTGATGAACGAGGACGGCACGATGGCCCGCGTGCCCGACCTGGTCGGGTACTGCCAGCGCCACGGCCTCAAGATGATCACGGTCGCCGACCTGATCGCCTACCGGCGCAAGAAGGACAAGCTGGTCGAGCGCGTGGTCGAGACCAGGCTGCCGACGACCTTCGGCGAGTTCTCGGTGGTGGGCTTCCGCTCGCTCGTGGACGACAAGCACCACGTCGCGATGGTCAAGGGCGAGATCGCAGGCGAGGATGACGTACTCGTGCGAGTGCACTCCGAGTGCCTCACGGGCGACGTGTTCCACTCGCTGCGCTGCGACTGCGGCCAGCAGCTCGAGGACGCCCTGCTGCGGATCCAGAAGGAGGGCCAGGGCGTGCTCCTCTACCTGTCACAGGAGGGCCGCGGGATCGGCCTGCTGAACAAGCTGCGCGCCTACCGGCTGCAGGAGGAGGGGCGCGACACCGTCGACGCCAACCTCGAGCTCGGCCTGCCGCCCGACCTGCGCGACTACGGCATCGGGGCGCAGATCCTGGTCGACCTGGGGCTCAGCTCGATCAGGTTGCTGACGAACAACCCGCGCAAGATCGTGGGCCTCGAGGGCTATGGCCTGACCGTGACCGACCAGGTCCCGATCGAGCACATGGCCAACGAGCACAACATCGAGTACCTGCGAGCGAAGAAGCAGCGCCTCGGCCACATGCTGCACCACCAAGGGCTCGCGCTCGACGAGGAGATGATCCACGAGGAGCGCCTGCAGGACCGCGAGCGCGCGACGCAGGAGGCAGCGGATCCCTACGGCCAGGGGCCGGCCCCGCGCAAGCGTGGCTGACACCTTCGCGGTCGCCGTCGGCCGCTTCTACGAGGAACTGGCCGAGAGGCTGGTTGCCGGCGCGACGGCCGTGTTCGAGCAGTCGGGCGCCGCGGTCGAGGTGCACGACGTGCCCGGCGCTTTCGAGCTGCCCCTGGCGGCGAAGTACTGCGCGGAGTCGGGCCGCTACGCGGGTGTGGCCTGTCTGGGCGCCGTGATTCGCGGCGAGACCGACCATTACGAGTTCGTCTGCTCCGAGGCCGCCGCCGGGATCGCCCGCGTTCAGCTGGACACCGGCATACCGTGCGCCTTCGGCGTGCTCACGGTGGACAGCATGGAGCAGGCCCTGGAGCGCGCCGGCGGCGGCAAGCGCCACCAAGGTGAGGACGCCGCCCGCGCCGTCCTAAGAATGGCCGCGCTCAGGCGCGAGCTCGGCGCCTAGCCGCGCGAGCAGCCGCGCCTCGTCGACGCGCTGCGAGAACGTCTCGAGCCGTATGCAGCGGCCGTCCCGGAAGTCGAAGATCCACGCGGCCGGCATGTCGATGGAGGCGCCGCTGCCGCGGCCTCGATAGCGCACGTGGCCGACCACGAGCAGGCGGTCGGGGGTCACGTCCTCGAACTCGTCGGCGAACAGGTGCCACTCGTCGAACGAGTCGCGCATGTCGCGGATCCAGTGCTCGACCTCCCGATATCCGCGGTAGGGGCGGCCCCGCATCTTGCTCAGCCGGCTGTGCACCTCGAGCTCGGGGTGGGCCTCGTCGCGCGGCAACTCCACGATCCCGGAGTTCCAGCGCCGGAACAGCGCCTGCACCATCTCTGCGTGCGTCCGGGCCATGCCCTGCCAGTATGCCGCCGGCGTGGACGCGGTCAACCTCTTCAGCGATACGCAGACGCGGCCCACGCCCGGAATGCGCCAGGCCATGGCCGAGGCGGAGGTTGGCGACGAGCAGCGCTTCGAGGACCCGAGCGTCAACCGGCTGCAGGACCGGGTCGCCGAGCTGCTCGGCCACGAGGCGGGGCTGTTCCTTCCAACGGGCACGATGTGCAACCTGATCGGCTTCCGGCTGCACCTTGGCCAGGCCGGCGACGAGGTCCTGCTCGACCGCACCTCGCACCCGCTCAACTTCGAGGCCGGCAGCCCGGGGGCCATCTCACACGCGATCGTTTCACCACTCGACGGCGAGCGCGGCGTCTTTGCTCCGGAGCAGGTCGAGGCCGCCATCCGCCCGCCGGACAACCGCTACATGCCGCGCACCCGCCTCGTGTCGGTCGAGCAGACGACCAACATGGGTGGCGGGAAGGTTTGGCCGCTCGAAACCGTGCGCGGGGTGCTCGAGGTATCCCGCGCCCACGGCCTGCGCGTCCATCTCGACGGCGCCAGGCTGATGAACGCGGTGGTGGCCTCGGGCACGCCGGCCTCCGACTGGGCGTCGGGCTTCGACACCGCCTGGATCGACTTCTCGAAGGGCCTCGGCGCTCCGGTGGGCGCGGTGCTCTGCGGATCGCGCGAGCTGATCGACGAGGCCTGGCGCTGGAAGCAGATGCTCGGCGGCGCGATGCGCCAGGCCGGCGTGCTGGCGGCTGCCTGTATCCATGCCCTCGACCACCACGTCGATCGCCTCGCCGAGGATCACGAGAACGCCCGCGTCCTGGCCGACGGGCTGACCGAGCTCGGACTCACGGTCTGGCCGCCCGACACGAACATCCTGATCGTCGAGGGCGAGGCGCTGGCGGAGCGTGCCGCGGCCACCGCCGTAGAGCACCAGCCGCTGGCGCCCGACCGCATCCGGCTGGTCACCCACCTCGACGTCGATCGGGCCGGAATCGAGGCCGCGCTCGGGCAGTTTCGGGCGGTCCTGAGTTGATCCCGCCCCTTGCTAGCCTCACCCGCCGTGCCAAAGGTTTGCTACGTGTGCGGAAAGGGCCCCGCGTTCGGCCACAGCCGCAGCCACTCGATGGTGGCCACCAAGCGGAGATTCAACCCGAACCTCCAGAAGGTCCGCATCGACGTGGGGGGAACCCCCCGCCGCGAGTACGTCTGCACGCGCTGCCTGAAGGCATCGAGAGTCACCAAGTCCGCCTGAGGGTGTAGAAACCCCCCGTGCCAGACGAGAGCCTGGTTCGCTTTCGCAGGGTCGTCTCGGCCGCGCTGTCGGAGCTGGAGAGCCGTCGCGGCGAGGTGAACGACCTGAACGTGTTCCCGGTCGCCGACGGCGACACCGGCGACAACATGGCGATGACCATGCGCGCCGTGCTGGACGAGCTCGACCGGATGAACGGTCAGCTCATCGACGAGATCGGACGCGACAAGATCGTCGCCGGCGTGGCGCGGGCCGCGTTGCTCGGGGCGCGCGGCAACAGCGGCGTGATCCTCTCGCAGATCGTGCGCGGTGCGGCCGAAGAGCTCGTCTCCCGGCCCGGCGAGCTGGTCGACCCGGTGCTCGTGTCGGCCGCCTTCGCGCGTGCCGCCGATGCGGCCTACGACTCGGTGCGCGACCCTGCCGAGGGCACGATGCTGACCGCGGTCAGGGCCATGGCCCGGCGCGTGGCGCACGACCTGGCGCACATGGACACGCAGCGGCTCGGCCCCGACGCCACCCCCGCCGAGCAGGACGAGCTGCTCGCCGTGGTGCTCGAGCACGCGCTCGAGGCTGCCAAGGAGGCCGTCGACCGCGGCCCCGAGCAGCTCGCGGTGCTGCGCGAGGCCGGGGTCGTCGATGCGGGCGCCTACGGCCTGACGATCATCCTCGCGGGCTGCCTGGCGGCCCTGCGCGGCGGCGGCTCGCCGAACCTCGAGCACCAGGAGGCCCCGGCTCGGTCTCTCCACCTTCCCCAGCACGAGTCCTCGAGCTTCCGCTACTGCACGAACTTCGCCGTCACCGGGGAGGGGCTGAACGCCGGGTCGTTCGTCCCGCGCCTCGAGGAGCTCGGCGACAGCGTGCTGGTCGTGGGCGACGAGGGCACGCTGCGCGTGCACGTGCACACCGACGAGCCCGAGCAGGCGGTCGGCCTGTTCGGGGCAGTCGGCGAGGTCTCGCGACTGGACGTGGCCGACATGGCCGAGCAGGTAGCCGACCGCACCGCGCGGCTGGCCGGCGACGGCGGCGCCGCCGAGCGCGAAGACGTATGCGCGGTCGTCGCCGTCGCGAGCGGAGCCGGCCTGCGGCGCCTCTACGAGGAGCTCGGCGTGCACGTCGTCGACGGCGGCCCGACGATGAACCCCTCCACCTACGAGCTGCTGGCCGGCATCCACGCCGCCCCGGGGGCCCAAGTGCTCGTGCTGCCCAACAGCTCCAACGTGATCCTCGCGGCGGAGGGCGCGGCCGAGGTGTCCGAGAAGCCGGTCGGAGTGGTGCCGACCACCGCGCCCCAGGAAGGCCTCGCCGCGCTGCTCGCCTTCGACCCCGACAAGCCGGTGGAAGCGAACGCCGCGGCGGTGGAAGACGCGCGCGCCGCGCTCAGGCTGGGCGGCGTGGCCGCCGCCGCGCGCGACGACGCGAGCGGCCGCTTCAAGGCCGGCGAGGCCGTGGGCTACTGCGGCGACGAGCTGATCGCCTACGGCGAGCTCGGCGACACGCTCACGGCGACCCTCGCGGAGCTCACGGAAGGGGCGGAGCTCTTGACCTGCGTCGCGGGGGCGGACGCGCCGCTGCCGCGCTCGGAGATCGAGGCGCGACTGCCCGAGGGGGTCGAGCTCGAGTACCACGACGGGGGCCAGCCCGCCTGGTGGTGGCTCCTCTGCGCGGAGTAGAAGCGCGGACCGTCTGGCGCGGACCTTCGCCGGCACCGACGAGCTGACGCCGGAGGCGGCCCGCTCCGCGCCGCTGCGCTCGCTGCCGCGGCCGAGCGAGCTCGCAAAGCCACTGCGGCTGCGTGGAAAGCCCGGCAAGGCGCTCGAGACCCTCGGGATAGCAACCCATGGCGACCTCGTGGAGCACTTCCCGCGCGAGCACCGCGAGCGCGACGCGCGCAAGATCGCCGAGCTCGGGCCGGGGGAGGAGGCCGCGGTGGCCGTGGAAGTGCGCAGCGTCTCGGTGCGGCCCATGCGCAACCGCCGCCAGAAGCGCGTGGAGGCGAAGGTCGCGGACGACAGCGGCCCGATGGTGGCTGTGTGGTTCAACCAGCCGTGGCTCGTCGACCGGCTTTCGCCGGGGTCGCACCTTCTGCTCTACGGCCAGCGCCGGCAGCGCAACCAGTTCTGGGTCAAGGAGTTCGAGGAGCTCGACGGCGCCGCGGCCGCGCCCGGGACGGGCCACGTGCCGATGTACCCGGCGAGCGAGGGCATAACGGCACAGCGCCTGCGCCAGCTGCTGTGGGAGGACTACGGCCGCATGGCCCACACCATCGAGCCGTTGCCGGCGACGCTTCGTGTGGCCGAGTCCCTGCCCGACCGCGTCGCCGCGCTGCGCGGGATCCACTTCCCCGACGAAGAGGGCGAGGAGCGGGGCGCCCGGCGGCGGATGGCCTTCGAGGAGCTGTTCCTGCTCCAGCTCGCGGTCTCCGGGAGGCGCCGGGCGCGCCGGGAGGGCCGGCGGGCTACGGCGATCGAGGCGACCGGACAGCTCGTGGATCCGTGGGTCCGCTCGCTCCCCTTCGAGCTCACGCGGGACCAGCAGGCCGCCCGGGCCGCGATCGACGCCGACCTGTCGTCAGAGCGACCGATGCAGCGGCTGCTGATGGGAGAGGTGGGGTCCGGGAAGACCGTCGTGGCCCTGGCGGCGATGCTCCGCGCGGCCGAGAGCGGCCACCAGGCCGCCTTCATGGCTCCGACCGAGACGCTCGCCGAGCAGCATCTGGCGACCATCGACCGGCTGCTGGGCGGGAGCATCCCGGTGGAGCTCCTGACGGGATCGGTGGGAGGCGTGCGCCGCCGTGAGCTGCTCGGCCGCCTGGCGTCGGGGGAGCTCTCGCTCGTCGTCGGCACCCACGCGTTGATCGAAGAGGCCGTGGAGTTCCGGAGCCTGGTGCTCGTCGTGGTCGACGAGCAGCACCGCTTCGGCGTGCGCCAGCGGGCGGCCCTCGACCGAAAGGCGCCCGAGGGGCTCGCGCCGCACGCGTTGCACATGACCGCGACGCCGATCCCGCGCACGCTGGCGTTGACCGCGTACGGCGATCTGGAAGCGACCGTCCTGCGCGAGCTTCCGCACGGGCGGCGCCCCGTCGAGACGCACGTGGTGGACGGCGAGCGGGCCCGCAAGCGCGCCTACCAGCGCATACGGGAGGAGATCGCAAAGGGAAGGCAGTGCTTCGTGGTCTGCCCGCTCGTCGAGGAGTCGGAGGCGCTCCAGGCCCGGGCCGCCACCGCCGAGTACGAGCGGCTTCGAAAGACCGAGTTCCGCGCGCAGCGCGTGGAGCTGATCCATGGCCAGCTGCCGAGCGCCGAGAAGCAGCGCGCCATGAAGGCGTTCGCGGCGGGCCAGGCGGATGTGCTCGTGGCCACCAGCGTGATCGAGGTCGGCATCGACGTGCCAAACGCGACGCTCATGCTGATCGAGGCAGCGGAGCGCTACGGGCTGTCCCAGCTGCACCAGCTGCGCGGCCGGGTCGGCCGCGGTGAGCACGCTTCGCTGTGCATCCTCTTCGGCGACCCGCGGCTACCGCGGCTCGAGGCGATCGCCGGCGAGACCGACGGCTTCCGGCTCGCCGAGATCGACCTCCAGCTCCGCGGGGCGGGCGAGGTGCTCGGTACCCGCCAGCACGGTTTGCCGGAGTTCCGCATCGCGCGCCTGCCCGATGACGCGGAGCTGCTGGAGAGCGCCCGAGACCGTGCGGACGAGTTGCTTGACCGCGATCGCCGCCTGGAGTTACCCGAGCACGCTCTGCTGCGCGACGCGATCACGTCGCGCTACGGCCCCGAGCTCGACCCGATCCCGGCATGACATGAGGGTCGTCGCCGGGGCCTTCAAGGGGCGCCCGCTGCAGGCCCCGCGCGGCACGCGGACGAGGCCGACGGCGGATCGCGTGCGCGAGGCGCTGTTCTCGATCCTCGGGGACGTCTCGGGCGCGCGTGTGCTCGATCTCTACGCGGGCTCCGGGGCGCTCGGCATCGAGGCCCTCTCGCGCGGGGCGGCCTCGGCCGAGTTCGTCGACAAGGACCCGCGTGCGGTGGCCGCCATCCGGCGCAACCTGGAGGCGGTGGGCGCCGACGGCCGGGTCAGGCGGCGAGACGCGATTGGTTTCCTGGCGGCCGCCGAGGGGAGGTATGACCTCGTCCTGATCGACCCGCCATATGATTCCGCCGAACGGATCGCCGGACCGCTCGCCGAGCGGCTGCCGGCGGTGCTGGTGCAGGGAGCCCGCGTAGTGACCGAATCCGACAAGCGCCGACCGCTGGAGTTGCCGCTACCGCTGCTGCGGGAGCGCATCTACGGCGACACTCGCATCGCGGTGCATGGCAGCTGAGCGCAACGGCGGCACGGCGGTCTGCCCGGGTTCCTACGACCCCGTGACCTTCGGCCACCTCGACATCATCGGACGCGCGGCGAACGTCTTCGACAACGTCGTCGTCGGCGTCGTAAACCAGCCCGTGCGCAAGAAGAAGACGGTCTTCAGCGCCGAAGAGCGGGTCGCCTTCCTCGAGGCGGAGGTCGCGGAACATGGGAATGTGCAGGTAAAACCCTTTGATACGCTGCTCGTCGATTTCGCCCGTGAGCACGGCGCCAGAGCCATCGTCAAGGGGCTGCGGGCGATCTCGGACTTCGAGTACGAGTTCGAGATGAACCAGCTCAATCGAAAAATGGCCCCTGACATCGAGAGCATCTATTTGATGTCCGCGCCGCAATTCAGTTTCCTGAGCTCCAGCGGAGTGAAGGAGCTGGCGATGTTCGGGGGAGACATCGAGGGGCTGGTGCCCGACAGGGTGGCAGCGAGATTGCAGGAAGAACTGAAGAGATAACGAAACTGAAAGCCGCCCTATGGACGTCCTGGTCCTGATCGACAAGCTCGACGACACGATCCACAACTCGAAGCCCGTTCCGCTGACGGATCAGGTGCGCGTCGACAAGGAGGAGATCTACGACATCCTCGACCAGATGCGCGCCACGATCCCCGAGGAGATCAAGCAGGCGCGCTGGATCGTCAAGGAGCGTCAGGAGATGCTCGCCGAGGCCAAGCGCGAGGCAGAGCGCATCGTCAAGTAGGCTCGCGACGAGCAGACACGGCTGATCTCCGAGGAGGAAGTCGTCAAGCAGGCCGAGCGCCAGGCCGACGAGATCGTCGAGGACGCCCGCGCCCGCGAGCGTGAGATCCGCCTGGGCGCCGAGGACTACGCCGACGACATCCTCAACACCCTCGAGGTCAACCTCACGAAGTTCATCGCGGCCGTGCAGCGCGGCCGCGATCGCCTCCAGGGCCGCGAAGAGGTCGGGGT
>DATACN010000222.1:0-2497 GCA_036258995.1 Thermoleophilaceae bacterium
ACACCTCGCGGGGCATCGCCCGCATCACCACGGCGCGCGACTCGGCCGGCCGCACGCAGTCCGGCGACTTCGGCGCCGGCCTCTTCCAGGTGCTGCAGCGGCGCACGCCCGCCGCCCGTGGCCTAACCGATCTGGTGCTGAAGGGCTCGAGCTTCCGGCGCTGCGGCAAGGGGTCGAGCGGGCACGCCCGCGCCGCCTCCCACATCCGCCGCCGCCTGCGCAGCCGCGCCCGCGGTCGTTTCCGCACCCGCGGCCGCCACTCGGCCGCCACGGTGCGCGGCACCACGTGGGTGACCGTCGACCGCTGCGACGGGACCCTGACGGCGGTCAGGCAGGGCAGGGTCGTCGTGCGCGACTTCCGCCGGCGCCGCAACATCCTCGTGCGCGCGGGGAAGAATTACCTGGCGAAGGCGCCCTAGTCCTCGTCGTTCCCGGCCCTAGTCCTCGTCGCCGGCGAACTTCTGCTCGAGGTCCTTCATCACTCCGGGCTCGCGCAGCGTCGTCACGTCGCCCAGCTCGTTGCCTTCCGCGATGTCGCGCAGCAGGCGGCGCATGATCTTCCCAGAGCGCGTCTTCGGCACGTCGGCGGTCCAGATGATCCGCTTGGGGCGGGCGAACTTTCCGATCCGCTGCGCGACGTGCTCCCGGATCTGCTGCTCGAGCTCCTCGTCGCCCTCGTCCTGCTCGCCCTCGAGGATCACGAACGCCGCGATGGCCTGGCCGGTGTCCTCGTCCTGCTGCCCGATGACCGCCGACTCGGCGACCTTCGGGTGCGAGACGATCGCCGATTCCACCTCGGCGGTGGACAGCCGGTGGCCGGAGACGTTGATCACGTCGTCGACGCGCCCGATGATCCAGAAGTAGCCGTCCTCGTCCTTCCGGGCGGCGTCGCCGACGAAGTACGTGGTCTCGCCGAACTTGTCGAAGTAGGTCTCCTTGAAGCGGTCCTCGTCGCGGAAGAGGGTCCGCAGCATCCCCGGCCAGGGCCGCTTGATCGCGAGCAGGCCCTGATCGCCTTCGACCTCGTTGCCGTCCTCATCGAGCACGGCCGGCTCGATGCCCGGCAGCGGCTTTGTCGCCGAGCCTGGCTTGGCCGCCGTGATCCCCGGCAGCGGCGAGATCAGGATGTGCCCGGTCTCGGTCTGCCACCAGGTATCGACGATCGGGCAGCGCTCGCCGCCGATCACCTTCCAGTACCAGAGCCAGGCCTTGGGGTTGATCGGCTCGCCGACGGTCCCCAGCAGGCGCAGGTTCGAGAGGTCGTGCCTCTGCGGGTGCTCGACGCCCCACTTCATGCACGCCCTGATGGCCGTCGGCGCGGTGTAGAAGATCGTCACGCCGTAGCGCTCGCACAGCTCCCACCAGATGTCCTTGTCGGGATAGTCGGGAGCGCCCTCCCACATCACCGAGGTCGCGCCGTTCAGCAGCGGCCCGTAGACGATGTAGGAGTGCCCGGTGACCCAGCCGACGTCGGCCGAGCACCAGAACACGTCCTCGTCGGGCTTCAGGTCGAAGACGTAGCGCGTGGTCCACGCCACCCCGGTCAGGTAGCCGCCGGTGGTGTGCAGGATGCCCTTGGGCTTGGCCGTCGAGCCTGACGTGTAGAGCACGTAGAGCGGGTGCTCGGCGTCGAAGGGCTCGGCCGGGCACTCGTCGTCGGCCTGCTCGATCGCCTCGTGGTACCAGAGGTCGCGCCCCTCCTCCATCGGCGCGTCCTCGTCAGTGTTGCGCACCACCACGACGGTCTCGATCGAGGGCACGTCGCCGAGGAACTTGTCGACTTCGGACTTGATCTCCGCCGACTTGCCCTTGCGGCGGGCGAAGTTGGTCGTGATCAGCGCCCTGGCCTCCGAGAACTCCATGCGCTCCTTGACCGAGTCGGGCGAGAAGCCGCCGAAGACGAGGTTGTGCGGGGCGCCGACGCGCGCGCAGGCCAGCATCGCCACTACGACCTCGGGGATCATCGGCAGATAGATCCCCACCACGTCTCCGGGCTCGATGCCGCGGTCCTTGAGCACGTTCGCGAGCCGCTGGGTGTCCCGCAGGAGGTCGGAATAGGTGACGTCGCGCTGCTCGCCCTCCTCGCCGCGCCAGTGGAAGGCCACCTTGTCGCCCTTGCCGTTCTCGACGTGGCGGTCGAGGCAGTTGTAGGAGGCGTTCAGCTTGCCGTCGGTGAACCACTTGTAGAAGGGCGGGTTCGACTCGTCGAGGACGTCGCTGAACTCCTCGTGCCAGTGGAGCAGCTCCTTGGACTGCTCGGCCCACCAGGCCTGGGGGTCCTTGGCGGCTTCCTCGTAGACCGACTCGTCGTTCAGCAGCGCCTGCTCTGCGAACTCGTCCGGCGGCTCGAAGGTCTCGCGGTCGAGAAGCTCGCCTATCTCCTGCTCGATCTGCTCCGAGGACGGCTTGGTGCCGGCTTCCATGAGTCCTCCTCCTGTCTACGCCTCAGCTCACTTCTACCCGAACGAGCGGGGGCGCACACGAGCGGTGCGCCCCC
>DATACN010000223.1:0-4517 GCA_036258995.1 Thermoleophilaceae bacterium
GCGGGCGGCCGAGCTGCTCGAGCGCTCGCGCCGGCCGCTGATCTGGGCCGGCGGGGGCGCCGTGCAGGCGCGGGCCGGCCCGGAGCTCGCGCGGTTGGCCGAGCGGCTCGTGGCGCCCGTGATCACGACCTACTCCGGCCGCGGCCTGCTCCCGCCGGGGCATCCCTGCCTCGTGCCGGCGCCGCCGCACGTCCCCGAGGCCGGCGCGCTATGGGACGAGGCCGACGTGGTGATTGCCGCCGGCAGCGACCTCGACGGGATGATGACCCAGGGCTGGGCCATGCCCCAGCCGCCCCATCTGGTGAGCGTGAACGTCGACGCGGAGGACGCGGCCAAGAACTACCTGCCCGACGAGCTGGTCGAGGGTGACGCCGCCGAGGGCCTGCGACTGCTGGCGGACTCGGTCGAGCCCCGCGGCGGTCTGGAGTCGCTGGCCCGCCGGCTCGCCGCTCTCGGCGCGAAGGTGCGGGCGCAGGTCGAGGAGACGGATCCACGCGCGGCCCAGCTGCTGGAGCTGTTCTCGAACCTGCCCGGGCAGGCCACCGTGGTCTGCGACATGTGCATTCCGGGCTACTGGCTCGGGGGCTTCCACCAGCCTGCCGAGCCCCGGCGGCTGATCTACCCGCTGGGCTGGGGGACGCTCGGCTGCGCGTTCCCCCAGGCCCTCGGGGCCGCGCTCGCGGCGCCCGGCCCGGTGGTGAGCGTGTCGGGCGACGGAGGGTTCCTCTACGCCTGCGGCGAGCTCGCCACCGCCGCCCAGGAGCGCATCCCGTTGACGGCCGTAGTCGTCGACGACGGCGGCTACGGAATGCTGCGCTACGACCAGGACCGCCGCGGCGACCCGCACCTGGGCGTCGACCTGCTCTCCCCCGACTTCTCCGCGCTCGCCGACTCCTTCGGCGTGCGCTCCTTCAGCACCGACGGGCTCGACGCGAACTTCGTGGCGGCCCTGCGCCGCCAGCTCGCGCTCGACGAGCCTTCGCTGCTCGTGGCGAAGGAGGAGCTGGGCCCGCCCCCCAACGTTTCGCCTCGCTGGTACCGAGCCGGCTAGTGGCTGTCAGGGCAGCCTGAAGTCCGGCCTGCCCTGGATCTCCGCGATGTCCATCTGGGCCTTCTGGAGCTTGCCGGCGTAGTCCCAGTTGAGCGCCTGCCAGCGCGTGAACTGGTCGAGCACCCAGATGCCCGACTGGCGGCTGCCGTTGCCCGACCGCCCGTTGCCGCCGAACGGCAGGTGTGCCTCGGCCCCGCTGGTCGAGTTGTTGACCGACACCATCCCGGCGCTGCAGCGCTCGCGGAAGCGAAAGGCGTGCGCCGGGCTGGTCGTGTAGATCGCCGCCGACAGTCCGTAGCCGTGCCCGTTGGCGAGCTCGACCGCTTCCTCGAAGTCGCCGAAGGAAGCCACCCCCACGATCGGGCCGAAGGTCTCGGTCGAGTAGAGCTCGTCGTCCGCCCGGACCCCGTCGACGATCGTCGGGTGGCAGTAGAGGCCGGCGTCGGGGTCGCCCACGAACCCCTCGCGCGGGTTCTCGGAGGTGATCCGCCCCGTCCGGGTCGAGCCGGACACCGCGTGATGGTCGCGGATCAGCTCGAGCCAGCCGAGGAAGCGCTCGTGGAAGCGCTCGTGGATCATCGGCCCGTAGAGCACTTCCTCGAAGGGGTCTCCGACCGGAGCGCCCTCGACCGCGCGCGTGAACCTCGCCAGGAAGTCGTCGTGCACCGACTCGTGCACGATCACGGTGCCGAGCGAGGTGCAGCGCTGGCCCGCGGTCCCGAAGCCGCTGAACAACGAGCCCTCGACGGCCAGGTCCAGGTCGGCGTCCGGCATCACGACCAGCGGGTTCTTGCCGCCGAGCTCCAGGCACGGCGACTGGATATGGCGTCCGCACAGCTCGCCGATCCTCGCCCCCACCTCCGACGACCCGGTGAAGCCCACCTTGTCGAGCACCCCCTCCTCGAGCGCTCCCTCGAGACCGGCAAACGTGGCCTCGCCGTCGGCCTGCACCAGGTTGAGCACGCCCTCCGGCACGCCACCGTTCAGGAAAAGCTGCGTGAGAGCCTCGCCGAGCGCCGGGGCGTAGTCGGCCGGCTTCCAGACCACCGCGTTGCCGCAGAGGATGGCCGGGACGAGGTACCACGAGGGCACCGCGACGGGGAAGTTCCCGGCGGTGATGACCGTCACGACCCCGACCGGGGTGCGGAAGGTGAACAGCTGCTTGTCGGGCATCTCGCTCGGCACGGTCTGCCCGTACAGGCGCCGCCCCTCGGAGAGGAAGAAGTCGCAGGTGTCGATCACCTCCTGCACCTCGCCGAGCGACTCCGCGTAGGGCTTGCCGATCTCGCGAGTGACGAGCCGCGCCAGCGCCTCCTTGTTGTCCTCGACCAGCCGGCCGACGAGTTGGATCGCCCGGCCGCGCACGGGCGCCGGGACCGCCGCCCACTCCTCCTGCGCGGCCCGCGCGGCGCGGCAGGCCTCGACGAAGGCGGACGCGCCGCCGAGCTCGACTTCGGCGACCACCTCGTCGAGGTTCGCCGGATTGCGAGAGACGATCGTGTTCGGCCGGGCGGCGGTGGCCATGGCGCTAGCGTAGCCCCATGCGCACCCGCGGTCTGGGCCTCGCGCTGCTAGCCGCCCTGGCCGCCGCCGCGGTGCCGGCCGAGGCCCGGTAGGCGCTTCTGCTCGATCGTCGGCGGCCTGGTCGTGCGGGACCGCTCGCTGCCGCTGTTCGGCCGCTACCTCTACAGCGACTTCTGCCGGGGGCGGCTGCGCTCGGCGCGCATCGTCAGGTCACGCGCGCGCGGGGACCGAGCCGAGCGCCCGATCCTGACCTACCCGGTCGCATTCGGCGAGGACGCCCGCCGGCGCGTCTACGTGGTGAGCCTGCTCGGCCCCGTCTACCGGCTGGTGGACCGCTAGGCGCCGAGCCGCCGCTCGAGCGTCTCGAGCTGCGATCGAAGCTCGTCCGGCAGCGAGTCGCCGAACGTCGCGTAGTGCTCGTGGACCTGGGGCAGCTGGGCCTCGAGCTCGTCGGGATCGACCTTCAGCAGCTCGGCCAGCTCATCGCTCGAGATAGACAGGCCCTCGATGTCGAGCGCCCCCGGGGCGGGGACGAGCCCGATCGGGGTCTCCTCCGCCTCGGCCTCGCCGTCGCAGCGGCGGAAGATCCAGGCGAGCACCCGGCTGTTCTCGCCGAAGCCCGGCCACAGGAAGCTGCCCTCCTCGTCCTTGCGGAACCAGTTGACGTGGAAGATCTTGGGCAGCCCGTCGCTCCTGCTCCCCAGGTCGAGCCAGTGGCGGAAGTACTCCACCATGTGGTAGCCGCAGAACGGCAGCATGGCCATGGGGTCGAAGCGCAGCTGACCGACCTCCCCCGCGGCCGCCGCGGTGGTCTCCGAGGCCATGATCGAGCCCAGGAACACGCCGTGCTCCCAATCGAACGCCTCCTGCACCAGGGGGACGACCGTGGAGCGGCGGCCTCCGAACAGGAAGGCGTCGATCGGCACGCCGGCCGGGTCCTCCCATTCGGGAGCCATCGACGGGCACTGGGCGGCCGGCGTCGTGAATCGCGCGTTGGGGTGGGCGGCGGTGCCCTCGCTGTCGGGGGTCCAATCCTCCCCGTGCCAGTCGATCACGTGCGCGGGGGGCTCTTCCGTCATTCCCTCCCACCAGACGTCGCCGTCGTCGGTGAGCGCGCAGTTCGTGAAGATCGAGTTCGCGCGCAGCGTGGCGATCGCGTTGCGGTTGGTCCTCTCGCCGGTTCCGGGCGCCACGCCGAAGAACCCGGCCTCGGGGTTGATCGCGTAGAGGCGGCCGTCGTCGCCGAACTTCATCCAGGCGATGTCGTCGCCGATGGTCTCGACCTTCCAGCCTTCGAGGGTCGGGATCAGCATGGCCAGGTTGGTCTTGCCGCACGCGGACGGGAACGCGCCCGCCACGTGCTTGACCCTCCCCTCCGGCGAGGTGATCTTGAGGATGAGCATGTGCTCGGCGAGCCAGCCCTCGTCGCGCGCCATGACCGAGGCGATCCGCAGCGCGAAGCACTTCTTGCCGAGCAGCGCGTTGCCGCCGTAGCCCGATCCGTAGGACCAGATCTCGCGCGTCTCGGGGAAGTGCACGATGTACTTGTTGTCGGCGTCGCAGGGCCAGGCCACGTCCTCGACCCCGTCGACCAGGGGCATGCCCACCGAGTGGAGGCAGGGCACGAACTCGCCGTCGTCCCCGAGCACGTCGAGGGCGCCCTTGCCCATGCGGGTCATGATCCGCATCGAGACGGCCACGTACGCGGAGTCGGTCAGCTGGACGCCGATGTGCGCGATCGGGGACCCCACCGGCCCCATGGAGAAGGGCACGACGTACATCGTGCGTCCCTCCATCGCGCCGCGGAAGAGGTCGCAGAGGGTCGCCCGCATCTCCTCGGGGTCGCGCCAGTTGTTCGTCGGGCCGGCGTCGTCCTCCGAGGCCGAGCAGATGAACGTGCGGTCCTCGACGCGTGCGACGTCGCTCGGGTCGGAGCGGGCCA
>DATACN010000224.1:0-6950 GCA_036258995.1 Thermoleophilaceae bacterium
CGGTTGCCGGTGGCGGTGATGAAGATGTCCGCCGTCTCGACCACGTCCTCGAGCGTCCTCACCTCGTAGCCGTGCATGGCGGCCTGGAGGGCGCAGATCGGGTCGATCTCGGTGACCACGACGCGCGCGCCCTGGCCGCGCAGCGACTCCGCGCAGCCCTTGCCGACGTCGCCGTAGCCGCAGACCACCGCGACCTTGCCGCCGATCATCACGTCGGTGGCGCGGTTGATGCCGTCGATCAGCGAATGGCGGCAGCCGTAGAGGTTGTCGAACTTCGACTTGGTGACCGAGTCGTTCACGTTGATCGCCGGGAACAGCAGGTCGCCTGTCTCGGTCATCTGGTAGAGCCGGTTGACGCCGGTGGTGGTCTCCTCGGTCACGCCCTTGACGCCCTCGGCGAGGCGGGTCCACTTCTGCGGGTCGGCATCGAGTGAGCGCTGCAGCAGTCGCAGGATCACCTGGAGCTCCTCGTTGTCCGCGCTTTCGGGATCGGGCACCGCTCCGGCCCTCTCGAACTGCGCGCCCTTGTGCACGAGCAGGGTGGCGTCGCCGCCGTCGTCGAGGATCATGTTCGGCCCCCGGGTGGTCCCGTTCTCGCCCGGCCAGGTCAGGGCCTGCTCGGTGGCCCACCAGTACTCCTCGAGCGTCTCCCCCTTCCAGGCGAAGACGGGAATGCCCGCCTTGGCGACGGCCGCGGCGGCGTGGTCCTGGGTGGAGAAGATGTTGCAGCTGGCCCAGCGGACCTCGGCGCCGAGAGCGACGAGCGTCTCGATCAGGACGGCGGTCTGCACCGTCATGTGCAGCGAGCCGGTGATGCGAGCGCCATTCAGCGGCCGCTGCGGCCCGTACTCCTCGCGCATCGCCATCAGCCCGGGCATCTCGTGCTCGGCCAGGCGAATCTCCTTGCGGCCGAAGTCGGCGAGGGACAGGTCGGCGACCTTGAAGTCGGTCTCGCGGGTAACGGTGGGGGTGGTCATTCGGGTCTCCAGGGTCGGGGTTCAGCCGGCCGCCGCGAGCAGCCGCTCGTGCTTCTCCTGCTCGAATCGAAGCCAGTCGGAGGAGGACAGGCCCTCGGGGCGAGTGGGTCGCTCCTCGAGCCACCCGGCTACCGCGTCGCCCAGCTCGGGGTCCGACCGCAGGCGGGCCGCGAAGGCCACGTCGGAGAGGGCGCAGTCGAACCGGGCCAGCAACTCACGCAGGGTGCGCAGGCGCTGTAGCTCGCCCGGCCCGAACACGCGGTAGCCCGAAGGCTTGCGCTGGGGCTCGATCAGGCCGGCGCTCTCTATGTAGCGCAGCATTCGCGGAGACCAGCCGGTGGTCTCAGCCGCCTCGTTGATCGTGAGCCCGTCCACCAGGCCAACCTTACCACGATTGTGTCAAGGTTGGATGGGTGTCAGGGCTGGTCTGAATCGCTTTCCAGCCCGGATCTCAGCCTGGCTATTGCCTCGGCCTCGGCGGGGTTCACGCCTCCCAGCGCGGCGGCGTACACGCTCACGAGGTCGCCAAGCAGCACCAGCGAGAGGATCCGCTCGAGACGGGTCTCGCCCTGCGACTCCACCTGCAGGGCGCGGGCCCCCGACCGCGCCACCTCCGCGCAGGTCAGCTCGATGCGGCGCCTGATGCGGGGGTGCTGGTCGGAGTCGGCGAGGAAGACGGCGGCCGCCGACCCGCCGGCGGCCCCACGCGCCCAACCACAGATCTCGTTGTGATCGGCCTCGGGCAGCTCGGACCAGAAGGCGGCCATCTCGGCGTTCTCGTTGAGCTGGGTCTTCCAGCGGCGGGCCGGCGAGACCGTGGGACCCGAGCCGTAGACGACGGGCAGCGTTCCCTGGAGTTCGCGCGCGAGCGCCTTGGCCTCGGAGTCCTGGGCGTCGGGCCCCCAGGTCTCGGCCAGCCGCTCGAGCAGCCCCGTCGCCGAGTCGAGCTCGGTATGCAGCTGCGGAGCCGCGCCGCAGAGGGCGGCGCACTCGAGCACGGCGACGGTGAAGTAGAGGACGGCGGCACGCGGGCGCATGCCGGCGGGCACACCGATCACCGGAACGCCCTCCTCGCGAGCGGCGTCCGCCAGCTTGCCGCCGGTGGTCACCACGATGCGCGGCGCCTGGACGATGCCGGCCGCCTCGAAGCACGCAAGGGTCTCCTCGGTGTCGCCGGAATAGCTGCAGCAGAGCACCAGCGTGTCGGGCCCGGCCCAGGGCTCCAGGGCGTAGTCGCGGATCGTCCGCAGCGGGCGCGTGGCGCGGTCGCCCAGCACGGCCGCCGCCAGGTCGGCGCCGATGGCCGAGCCGCCCATGCCGCAGACCGCGATGCCGCCGGGGAGGTCGCGCTTGCGAAGCTCGGCGGACTGAACGCGCCAGAGGGCGTCGCCCAGCTGGAGGACCTGGGCGAGCACGTCGTCGAGCATCCCCTCGGGATCCACCTTCTCGATCTCCGCCCGGGTCAGATCGCTCATCCGACGGGCTCCTCGATCCGGGCCCCCGGCTCGATCCGGGAGCCCTCGCCCACTACCGCACCCGCGGCGATCGTCGCCCCGCCTCCGATCAGCGAGCCCGGCTCGACGCGGGCCCCCGCCCCGACCCGGACGCCCTCGGCCAGCACGCTCTCGCGGATCGAGCAGTCCGCGTCGACCCACACGCGGTCGTGCAGTACAGACCGCTCCACGGTCGAGTCGGTGCCGACCGAGCAGTGGTGCCCGAGCACGCTTTGCGGCCCGATGTGGGCGCCGCTCGTGAGGCTGCCCTCGTAGACGAGCGAGCCGGTCTCGTCGCGGGGGGGAAGCCTGCTCTCCACGCGGCCGGCCAGCAGGTCGTAGGTGGCCTCGAGGTAGCGGTCGGGCGCCCCGATGTCGATCCAGTAGCCGCCCGCCTGCCAGCCGTAGAGCCCGTCGCCGACGAGCTGCGGGAAGACCTCGCGCTCGAACGAGACGGCCCGCCCGCCGGGGATGGCCTCGACGACCTCGCGCTCGAGCACGTAGGCGCCGGCGTTGATCCGGTCGGTGGGCACCTCCCCCGCGGTCTTCTCCAAGAAGGCCTCGACTCGCCCCTCGGCGTCGGTCGGCACGACCCCGTAGCTCTCGGTGTCGTCGACGGACACGAGCCCAAGCGTCACGCGGGCACCGGTGCGCACGTGCTGCTCGAGCTCGGCGGTCAGGTCCATGTCGGTGAGCACGTCGCCGTTCAGCACCAGCAGCCTCTCTTCGAGCAGGCCCTGCTCGTGCGCCAGCCGGACCGGGCCGGCGGTTCCCAGCGGCTCGTCCTCGACCACGTAGCGGAGCCGCATGCCGTCGTAGATGTCCCCGAGCACCCGCCTGACCGAGTCGGACAGGAAGCCACAGGAGAGGATCACGTCCTCGGCGCCGTGCCGGGCAAGCCAGTCGAGCATGAACGACAGGAACGGCCGGCCCGCGAGCGGCATGACCGGCTTGGGAACGGTGAGCGTGAGGGGCCTGAGCCTCGTGCCCTCGCCCCCCGCGAGGACCAGAGCCTGCACCTACCGCCCGATCCCCTCATAGGTGAACCCGGCGGCCACGAGCGCCTCGCGGTCGAGGAAGTTGCGGCCGTCGACGACGAACGGAACCCTCATCCGCCGCTTGACCTCGCCGGCCCAATCCAGCTCGGCGAACTCCGGCCACTCGGTCACGAGCACGGCGGCATCGGCCCCGTCCAGCGCCTCGAGGGCGGACTCCGCGATGACGGCTCCGCCGAGCATGCCGTCGGCGTTGGCCGCGGCCACCGGGTCGTAGGCGCGAACGCTGGCCCCCTCGCCCTGCAGCCGCCCCGACAGCACGAGGCTGGTCGCCTCCCGCACGTCGTCGGTATCGGGCTTGAACGCCACGCCGAGTAGCGCGATCTCCTTGCCCACGAGCGAGCCGAGGTGCTTCTGCAGCTTGCCGATCGTCCGCCGCTTCTGGAGCTCGTTGACCTCGATCACGGCGGTCAGGAGCTGGAAGTGGTAGCCGGTGTTGCCGGCGAGCTGCTTGAGGGCCTGGACATCTTTTGGAAAGCAGTTGGAAAGCGAAATCGCCCCACTCGTAACGAAGCTGTGTGCCCCCGGCACCTCCATGGAGAACACGGGACCGGAGAACTCGCGCCGCTCGACTCCGGTGACTCGCACCCTCGCGCTTCCGTCGCCTTCGCGCCGATAGCCGGTCGGCGCAATGCGCTTCGACTGTCGCGCGATGCTCGCGAGCACCTTCGCGCGATCCCTCCTTGGGACCAGCTCGATCGCGTTCTCCACCTGATCTGCACCGGAAACCCTGATCCAGTGCGTGTCCTTCGTCGACTTGCGCGCGCGGCCAATCCGGCGCGATGCAACGACGCCGAGCTCCGATAGCAGCCGCAGCACGCCGTCAGCCAGCTCGTCGCTCACGGTGCCGAACTCGATGACCACGCTCGGTCCCTTGTTCTGCAGCGACCACGAGCCGTCGCCTTCGAACAATCCGGACAGCAGGGCCCACTTGTCCGATTCGGGCCGATCCCAGATCAGGTCCGGAAGGCGCTGCGCGTAGCTGTTGGCACCCAACCCGAGAACCCTCGTCCACCAGGCGACGAGCAGCCGCGACCCCGCAACGACGAGCCTCGACGTGGGGGTGGTGTGGACGCGAGCGCGAACACCATGACGAGCCCAGTACGTCACCACCTCTTGAACGAGGTGCTCCTCACGGTCCGGATGGAAGGACCACTGCAACCGCTGCTCGGCGCGCCTGGCGCAGCCCTCGGCGATGTAGAGACCTACGACGCGCCAGAAACCCTCGTCCAGCTCGATCTCGTGGCGGATGTAATCCGCGGTGCGCGCACGAACTGATTTCGCGCGGGTGAAGATCTGGCGCCGCTCCTCAACCGGACGCCCGACCAGTGCCGCCACTTCCTCCGCGCGCGGGCGGACGATCAGCTGCTCCGGTGAGAGCTCGGCCGCCTCGACCGCCGACAGGATCGAGGCCAGCTTCGCCGCGTCGGCCGGCTCGGACCGCTTCAGCGCGAGAGGCAGCCAGTCGTCGGTGGTCAAGTCCTTCGCGAAGTCCCGGCGGATTTCCCCGCCATCGGCGGCCGTGACCAGGAAGGGATGGTCTGGGGTGGTTGTGACCTTCCTCCCCATCTTCGTGCGAACGGTGAGCAGCTCGCCCTCGTATTCGCGCCGGGTCACGCACATGACCGGGAGGAAGAGTGGCTCGCGCTGCTCGGGCAGGAACGACAGGACCTCGAGGTCGTGGGGCGCGATCAGGTCGTCCTCCGGCTCGTCCTCCTCCGCGAGCCGCTCCCAGAGGTCGGCGAACGAGAGCAGCGTCGTGCGGCCGTGATGGCGCACCAGGACGGTCTCGTCGCCATGGAGACAAGACCCCCCATAGCCCACGCCCGCCCTCAGGAACTTCGGGCCGATCCGGTCGTCGAGGCCCATGCCGCGAGCGACCTCCGCCACGTCGGCGCCGACTTCCTCCGAGACGTTCGCGATCTCGTTGATGAACGAGATCTTGGTGGCCAGGAAGGCGTTCGAGGCGAGCTTGATCATCTCGGCGCTGGCCAGGTCGGTGCGGATGATCGGCACGCCGAGAGGCTCGTACAGGGCGGCTACCGCCGCGGCGTACTCCCCCGAGCCCTCGTCGGCGCCGACCACGACGCGGTCGGGGTTCATGAAGTCCGCGACCGCGCTTCCCTCCTTGAGGAACTCCGGATTCGAGACGTAGCCGAGGTCCGGGCGCCGGCGGGTGATCGAGTGGCCGGTGCCGACGGGCACCGTGCTCTTCATGACGAGCGCGTGGTCCCCACCCTCGCGAAGCTCCGCGACCACCGATTCGACGCGCGAGAGGTCGGCATCGCCCGAGTACGTGGGCGGGGTATCCACGCAGCAGAAGAGCAGGCGCGCGTTCTCGGCGACCTCGGACATGGCGGTGGTGAAGTGGAGGCGTTCGGAGTTGCGCCGGACGAGCTCGGGCAGGTCGGGCTCGTGGATCGGGACCTCGCCGCGGCGCAGCGCGTCGATCTTGTCCTCCAGGATGTCGCGCGCGTAGACCTCGTGGCCGAGCTCGGCGAAGCAGGCGGCCGTTACCAGGCCGACCCAGCCTACGCCGACTACCCCGATCGGCTCGCTCACAGGCGGCGGGTCGAGCGGGCGATGGCCATCATCTGCCGCTCGGAGAGGGTCTGGAGCAGCGTGTTCGCGATCCAGTAGACGGCCTTGGGGGTCCGCCAGGCCACCAGCCGCAGCCGGTCGCCGTCGTAGTGCAGCTCGAAGGTCCGGTTGCCGATGCGGCGCTCCTCGGAGGCCCCGTCGAGGATCGGCGGATCCTGCCAGGTGGTGCCCTGCACCCCGTAGTACTCGCCCACGAGATCCCGCTTGATCACCATCCTGTAGCCGCCGTAGACCTCTCCGTCGAGGCCGCGGTACTTGTACACGCGGGGCGGACCGGCGAACAGCGAGCCCTTCAGGCGCATGGTCGGGTAGTAGACCGGCAGGCCGCTGCCGGCGCCCTGCTGCACGGCCAGGACCGCCTGCTCCTTGCCGAAGCCGGTCGTGTCCTCGAGCCCGAGGTCCGCGGGGCCGCGGCGGCGCTCCCGGGGGCGCAGCTCGCCGCGCGGGCCGGGGGTCTCCTCCACGCCGAGAAACTCCTGAGCCAGCTGCTGGACCTTCGCCGAGCTGGCGGTCACGAAGACCGGCCCGATCTGGCCCTCGAAGTGGACCTCGCGGATCGGCCTCCCGACTGAGAACACCGCCAGCTTCAGCAGCCTCAGCACCTCCGAGCGCGTGCGGAGGCCGGCGTCGGTGGTGGTGTTGCGGCCGAAGATCTTGATCAGCCGGTCGCGGTTGCGGAACAGCTCCGAGGCCCCGACCTGCTGCTTGGCCTGGCGGATGAAGTCCTGCTGGCGGGCGGAGCGCACCAGGTCGTTGTCCTCGTGGCGGAACCGCACGTACTGGAGCGCCTTGCGGCCGCACATGCGCTGGTAGCCGGGCTGGAC
>DATACN010000225.1:0-2746 GCA_036258995.1 Thermoleophilaceae bacterium
GGCGAGCTCGTGGAGATGCCCGAGAAGAAGGTCGAGGAGATCCTCAAGCTGGGCCAGGAGCCGGTCTCGCTGGAGGCGCCCGTGGGCAGCGAGGAGGGCGACGCCTCGCTCGGCGACTTCATCGCCGACGCGGTCGGCGACCGCCCTCACGAGATCGTCTCCAATCGCATCCGCGACGCCGACCTGGAGCGAGTGCTGAAGGCGCTGCCATGGCGTGAGCGCCGGGTGATCGAGCTTCGCTACGGCCTGGGGGCCGACGGGCCGATGACCCTGGAGGACATAGGCACCGAGGTCGGAGTCACGCGCGAGCGCGTCCGCCAGATCGAGTCGAAGACCCTGGCGATGCTCAAGTCCTCCGGCGGCGCGGACAGTCTCGAAGGAACGGCCGACGAGGCGTCGTTAGCCCCGACGAGGCGGCGGCAGGCCCTATCCTGATTGCCGCACCGGTCCGGGGTAGCTCAATCGGCAGAGCGGTCGGCTGTTAACCGATAGGTTGTGGGTTCGAGTCCCACCCCCGGAGCTCGACCCCGCGAACGTCCATCTCTTCCACCTATAGGTGGGAAAAACGGACGTTCGCCCCGGCGAGGCCCTCGACCGCGTCGGCTGCCGCCGCGGCGCCGTCATTCCGGGCCGCCCACTCACCCAGCCCACGCGCCCTCGCGGCGTACTGAGGATCGGCGAGCAGCCGCCGCAACGCTAGCCGCACCCCCCGCGGCGTCTGCAGCCGCCGCGGCAGCGAAACACCCACGCCAGCCCACCGAATCCGCGCGGCATTTTCTGCCATGTCCCCCTCGGCCGGACACGCCACCACCGGCACCCCGCTCACCAGCGCCCGCGCCAGGGTCCCGTGCCCCGCGTGGCAGATCACCGCGTCGCACTTCGGCATGGTGCGCGCGTAGGAGACCCAGTCCACCAGCTTGGCGTTGGCGGGCACCCGCAGCGGCGAGCCCGGCGATCGGCGGTTCGTGCTGGCGAGCACCCGCACGGGCTCATCCTCGAGCCCCTCGAGCGTGGCCCGCAGCAGCCGATGCTCGCGGTCCTGCGAGGTGCTGGGCGCCACCAGCACGAGCGGGTCGTCGCCGGGCGGAAGCTCGACGTCCCCGAACGGCTGCTCCCACAGAAGCGGCCCGGTGATCCGAGCCCACGGAAGCGGGTGCTCGCGCGGGTACTCGAGCTGGGGGAAGGTGGCGATCAGCGACAGCAAGCGGGACATCCCGCCCTGCACGTAGTCGAGCGGCGGCAGGCCGATCCGCTCACGGGCGCCGTTCAGCTCGCGCCGCCCCTGGCGCTCGCCGGCCATCAGGACCGGTCGGGTCAGCGCCCACAGCCGCGCCCCCAGCGAAGTCCGCGCCCGCACCGCGCCGACCGAGTAGGGCGGGAAGCTCGGCTCGCCCCAGGGGATCACGTGCGGGACCAGCGTGACCCAGGGCCGCTCCTCGGCCTGCGCGGCCAGCGCGGCGGCGACCGTGAGGATGTCGGCGACAACCACCTCGGGGTCGAGCTCGCGGATCAGCGGCTGAGTCTCCTTCGCCGCGCGGACCCCGGCGGCGTATGGCTTCATCGGGCTCTCGAGAGTGGGGAAGACCTGGTACTCCGGCGCGCGCAGGAAGCGCATCCCCTCACGCTCGACGTGCTCCTCCCACTTCTGCCAGGTCTGGAGCACGACCTCGTGCCCGCGCGCGGCGAGCTCGCGGCCCAGCGCGATCATGGGGAAGGCGTGCCCGGGGTCGCCGAAGGCGGCGAGCAGCATCCGCCGCGGCCCGCTCGACGCGCCCCGCGGCTCCGCCGAAGGACTCAGAGCATCTCCGCCAGCTCGTTGACCATCTTCTTGCGCTCGCCGGCGTCGAACGCGACCGGCGTCACGATCAGGGTGCCGACCCCCGCATCGCGATAGACAGACAGCCGCTCGGCGATCTTCTGGCGCGGCCCGACGAGGGTGATCGTGTCGATCAACTCCGCGGGCAGGGCGGCCGCCGCCTCGTCCTTCTTGCCCTCGAGGTAGAGGTCCTGGACCTCCTTCGCGGCTTCCTCGAACCCGTAGCGCTGGACGAGCGCGTTGTAGAAGTTCTGGTCGCGCGAGCCCATGCCGCCCACGTACAGCGCGATGAAGTGGCGCACCGAGTCGCGCGCCCGCTCCTCGTCCTCGTCGATCCGCACCTGCACGCTGGGCGCGATGTCGAAGCCGTTCAGCGAGCGCCCCGCACGGTCCGCGCCCTCCTCGAGCAGCTTCTTGGCCTCGGTGACGTGCTCGGGGGAGAAGAAGAGGGGAATCCAGCCATCGGCAATCTCGCCCACGAGCTTGGTGTTCTTCGGGCCCATGGCGGCGATGTAGATCGGGATCCGCTCCTGCACGGTCCCGATCATCAGCTTGAGCGCCTTGCCCGGCCCGTCCGGCAGCGGCAGCTCGTACATCTCGCCGTCGTACTCGAGCCGCTCGCGGGCCAGCGCCTTGCGCAGGATCTCCACGTACTCGCGCGTGCGCCGGAGCTGCCGGGCGAAGCGCTGGCCGTGCCAGCCCTCGGCGACCTGCGGGCCGGAGGACCCGATCCCGATGATCACGCGTCCGTCCGAGAGGTGGTCGAGCGTGGCCGCGGTCATGGCGGTCATCGCCGGGGAGCGCGCGGGCATCTGGAAGATCGCTGACCCGATCTTGATCTTCTCGGTCTGCCCCGCGATCCAGGCGAGCACGGTGGCGGCGTCCGAGCCGTAGGCCTCCGCGGCCCAGACCGAGTCGAAACCGGCGGAC
>DATACN010000226.1:0-10002 GCA_036258995.1 Thermoleophilaceae bacterium
CCAGGCGCTCGGCTACACGATCTCGCTGCCCACCGAGGACAAGTTCCTGACCACGCGCGCCGAGCTGTCGGACACGATGGCCATGACCCTGGGCGGGCGCGCCGCCGAGGAGATCTGCTTCGGCGAGGTCACCACCGGCGCCTCCAACGACCTCGAGAAGGTCACCGCCACGGCCAAGCAGATGGTCATGCGCTTCGGCATGTCGGAGAAGCTCGGGCCGCGCGTGTTCGGCCACGATCACGGCCAGCCGTTCCTGGGCCGCGAGTTCTCGTCCGAGCCCGACTACTCCGACGACGTCGCGCGGGAGATCGACGACGAGATCCGCCGCATCGTCGAGGAGGCCCACCAGACCGCTCGGCAGGTCCTCGAGCAGCACCGCCAGCAGCTCGACTACGTATCGGAGATCCTCCTGCGCCGCGAGACGATCGAGCGCGAGGAGTTCATCCAGCTGCTCGACGGGAAGACCGAGGAAGAGGTCTTCGGCCGCGACGAGCCGGTGCCCCCGCCGGCCCCACCGCCGGCCCCCGAGGCGCCGGAGCGAAAGCCCGAGCGCAAGCCCTCGCCGCTACCGCGGCCCGGCCTGGCCGGCGGCACGGCCGAGATGCGCGGGCTCGACGCGCCCGAGAAGCCCTAACGCCTAGGGCTCTTGCCGCTGGGCGGGCTATCGGTCTGTCCCCTCCGCAGCACTTGTCGCTCGCGTCGCTCGCTCAACTCGCTCGCCTTCGCTTGCTCGGACATGGGCTGCTTCGGGGCAGACCGACGGCCCGGTTGGCCCGGGGTGCTTTGGTTCTGAGCGTGCTCGTGGGCTGTGGCGGGGAGCCTGTGAGTGCCCGCGACCAGCGCAGCCTTCCGACGCATCAGGACGCGCTCTCCCAGGACGTCTGCCCTGGCGGGCCGGTGGAGCGAGAGGAGATCACGGTCGAGGAGCTCGCGAGAACGCATCTCGAGGGCGTCGAGGGTGTCGACACGCCGTGTTACTTGCGGCTCGAGGCGCGCCTCCGCGAGCTACGGGACGGCTGACCGACCTAGGCGGTCGCCGGCGCGCTGCCGGCCTCAGCGTCGATCGCGCGCAGCCGCGTGACGATGTAGGCGATCCCGGCCGCCAGCACGGCCGCCATGAGGATCAGCAGCTCGACGTCGTCGCGGGTGGGCTTCGCGACCATGTCGAGGATCACGAGGAACAGGACCACCTGGTCGACCCGCGCCTCGACGATCACCTTGCGCACGTCCTGGCGCAACTGCGGCGTCATCCGCCCGCCCTCGCGCTCCATCTCGGCCCGGATCCTTTCGGTGGCCGGCTTGAGCAACAGGAGGCCGGTGAAGAAGGTGGCCAGGAAGCCGAGCAGGCCGAGCACGACCCAGAGCTCGTCGAAGCTCCACGCGTCGCTCTCGATCACGAGGGCGATGCCGAAGACCAGGACTGTCAGCGATGCCGGGATGAACAGCCGCGGCGCGAGCCGCTCCTGGTCGGCTGCGAAGCGCAGCAGGGCGACGTCGTCGGCGTCCCGGCTGTAGCCGGCGCCGAGCACCCCGCTGAAGAACCCGGACCCGACCCAGACGACGGTGGCCGCGATGTGGACGAACAGGAGCAGCTCGTAGAGGCCCATGGTGCGTTTCTAGTCCGGGCTGCGGACGGTCCCGCCTAGCCCGCTGTCGCCCGCAGGTCCTGGCAGTCGTCCCAGGCTTCCTCGGGCGTGTTCGCCCCGGGTTTCATCGGCTCGATTTCCCAGTCGCGGCCGTGGATCTCGGGGATGAGCTTCTCGAGCAGCGGTACGAGCTGCTCGCCGGCGAAGTCGTGCATCAGCACGATGGAGTCCTCCTCGAGCGCTGACATCGGGCGGTCCTGGTCGGTGATGTCCTTCCACATCGCCTCGGCCGTGATGGCGCCCCAGTCGCAGGTGTTGAGCGTCCAGGTCACGACCTCCAGGCCGTGGGCCTTCGCGACCTCGTAGGTCGCCGGCCTGCGGATGTGCCCGTAGGGAGGGCGCCAGAGGGTTGGTTCCTCTACGCCCGCGTGGGCGCGCAGGGCGTCGAGCAGGCGCTCGATGTCCTCCGTGATCTGGGCGTCCGACAGCTCGCGGTGCGAGTCGTGGTGGAAGCAGTGCGGCTGGAGCTCGTGCCCCGCGGCCACGGCTTCGCGGGCGATCTCCGGGTGCTGGACGAGGCGCTCGCCCTGTACGAAGAAGGTCGCTCTCGCCCCCATGCGACCGAGCGTCGCCAGCAGCTCGGGGGTCCAGTCGGGGTCGGGCCCGTCGTCGAACGTCAGCGCGACGGGCACGATCGGGCCCCGTCAGCGCCTGAAGCCGAAGTCGGTCGTGAAGGTCGCACCGCGAGTCCGGGTCGAGATCGGCACACCGGGGTAAACGCCGAGCCCCACCTCGCGGTAGGCCGGGAACAGGATGTTCGCCCTGTGGCCGGTGCTGTGCATCCAGGCTCGCACCATCCGCCGGGGCCGGTCGAACCCGCCCATGCCCCAGGCCAGGTTCTCGCCGACCGCCCAGACGCGGCCGGGGAGGTAGCGCGCCCGGCGCAGCCGGGTGACCAATCCGATGCCGCCCGGCTGTACGTGGGAGAAGAAGCGGCCCCTGACCATTGCCCGGGAGTGCTGCAGCGAGGCTCTACGGAGGCGCACGTTGTGCCGCAGGGGTCGAAGGCCGAAGCGCGCGCGCACGCGGTTCAGCAGGCAGAGAAGGGCGCGCCTGGCCCTCTGCCGCGAGCGGGCGGTGCGGCCCACGCGCCGGCGCGCGCCGGGGCAGGTTGCGCCTGCCGCGGATGCCTTGGCGACGGGCAAGTCCGGTAGCGGCGGCAGCTGGGGCGGGTTCGGAAGCGGGGGCAGCGGGACCGGATTGCCAGGTGGCGGCGGCAACGGCGGGAGCTGCGGCAGCTCCACGCCCGGAAGCGTGGGGAGGGGGACACCCTCGTTCGCCGAGATCGGCGGCGGCAGGACGAGCGGGGCGGGAGTCTCGCCCCGCGGCACGGTACGAACCGTGAACGGCTGCAGCACGCTTCCGGTGAGCTCGGCGCAGCTACCGCCGTCCACGCGCACGGCGCCGGATGTCTCCCCCGCGCGCCTGGAGATATGCGGCAGCGCAACCGTCGCGGGGACACCCGGCGCAAAGGGTGCCCCCACGCCAACGCCCGCAGCGCTCGCGGCCGAGCAGGCGCTCGACCCGAAGCCCCCCTCGCCGGGGCCGAAGCTGGCCACCGCGCCCGAAACCGGTCCCTCGGGATCCAGCGCTTGCACGCGCAGCTCGGTGACCCGGCCCGCGAACGGGCCGTTCGAGACAGTCACGGAGAGCACGCGGGGATCGGCCTGAGCCGGCGACGCAATCGCGAGCATGGCGCCGGCACAGAGCATCGAGAGAGTCAGACGAGCAGAAAGGGACCGTCTCACCGGCACGTGACTCTAATCCGAGAAGCAAGGCGCCACCAGACCCCCTTTTGTGCCCCCCTTCCCCGGCCGGGGACGGCGATACTGACGGACGTGGAGAAACCCCTGCTCATGGGCGTCATCAACGTCACGCCGGATTCGTTCTCGGACGGCGGCCTGTTCCTCGAGGCGGACGCCGCGGTGGAGCACGGCGAGCTGCTGGGCTCGGAGGGAGCCGACATCCTCGACGTGGGCGGCGAGTCGACGCGGCCCGGCTCGGAGGGCGTGTCCGAGGACGAGGAGCGCAACCGTGTTCTGCCGGTGGTCGAGCGACTCGCCGAGGCCGGGCACCGGATCTCGGTCGACACCGCCAAGGCGGGCGTGGCGCGAGCGGCTCTCGACGCCGGCGCCGCGATCGTCAACGACGTGACGGCCTTCCGCCGCGAGCCGCAGATCGCCGGCCTCGTAGCCGAGCGAGGCGCAGGCTGCGTACTCATGCACATGCTGGGCGAGCCGCGCACGATGCAGCAGGACCCCCGCTACGAGGACGTGGTCTCGGAGGTGAAGGCCTTCCTCGAGGAGCGTCTTGCCTTCGCCGTGGGGGAGGGGGTCGCCGAGGAGCGCGTGTGGCTCGACCCCGGGATCGGTTTCGGCAAGACCGTCGACCACAACCTCGAGCTGCTGCGCCGGCTCGACGAGATCGTGGCCATCGGGCGGCCCGTGGTGATCGGGACCTCCCGCAAGAGCTTCCTCGGCAAGCTCACCGGCGGGCGCGCCGAGGGCGAGCGGCTGCCCGGGACGATCGCCACCAACGTGATCGCCCTCGAACGGGGGGCCAGCGTCTTCCGCGTGCACGACGTCGCCCAGGTCCGCGATGCCCTCGCCGTGGCCGCTGCTACGTTCGGCTCGTGACCTGGGAACGCGACCCCGACGAGTTCTCCGACGAGGAGCTCTCGGGAGACGAGGCCGGCGGGCCGTCGGTGACGATCGAGGTCACCGGGCTTTCGCTGTACACGCGTCACGGGGTGAGCGAGGCCGAGCGCGAGCTGGGCCAGCGGCTCGTCTTCGACGTGTCGTTCGAACTCGAGGACTGCGACGCGACCGTGACCGACAGGGTGGAGGACACCGTCGACTATGCCGACGTCTGCGAGCAGGTGGCGCTGGCGGCCCAGGAGCGGTCGTACCGCACTCTGGAGCGTCTCTGCACCGCCGTGGCAGAGCGGCTCGCCGAGCGCTACGGCGCCGAGTCGGTCCGCGTCAAGGCGGCCAAGCCCGAACCCCCGATCGCGTTGCCGGTCGAGGAGGTGTCGGTGGAGGTTTGGCGGGAGAGCTGACCGCCTACCTCGGCCTGGGCTCGAACGAAGGGGACCGGCTGGCGAACCTTCGCGCCGCGCGGCGCGAGCTCGGCAAGCACGTGGAGGTGGTCGCGTCCTCGTCCGCATACGAAACCGAGCCACAAGGCGAGGTGACCGATCAGCCCGACTTCCTCAACGCGTGCCTGCAGGTGCGCACCTCCCTGGGCCCAGGCGAGTTGCTCGACGTCTGCAAGGCCGTCGAGCGCGAGCTGGGGCGTGCGGCAGGGGACGTGCGGCACGGACCGCGCGTGATCGACGTGGACGTGCTGCTGCTGGGTGACGTCGAGTGCCAGTCCGACCGGCTCACCTTGCCCCATCCCGAGCTCCGCAACCGGCGATTCGTGATCGAGCCGCTGGTGGAGCTCGATCCGGACCTCCGCCTGCCGGACGGGTCGGGGCTGCGCGAGCGGCTCGCCGCCGTGGCGGACCAGCGGGTGGAGCGATATACAGAGTCGCCGTGAGAGTGCGTTCGCCGTGAACGAGCAGGGGCAGGCCCAGCCCGGCTGGTATCCGGACCCGAACGGCCCGCCGGGCCAGCAGCGCTGGTGGGACGGCACGCGCTGGACCGAGCACCTGCAGCCCGCCCCCGGCGCCGGCCCAACCCCCGGTGCGGCACCGCAACCGGCCCGGTCGGGATCGAGCAACACTCTCGTTGTGGTCCTGGTCGTGCTCGGAGCGCTGGCTGTGCTCGGCATCGGAGGCTGCGTGGCCTGCGCCGCGCTGATCGGTGAGGGCGCCGAGGACATCGGCCGCGAGATCGAGCGCGACCTCGAGCGGGAGCTCAACGAGAGGGCGATCACCCAGGCCGAGTTCGACTCGGTCGAGCGGGGCGCGAGGCGCGAGACGGTTGAGCGACGCCTGGGCCCGCCTCACGACTTCACGGAGATCGCCGGGGAGACGTGCCTCTACTACAACCGGCGGGGTGGAGACTTCGGCGACCAGTACGAGCTCTGCTTCGAGGACGGCCGGCTGGTCAGCAAGAGCACCGAGTAACCCGCGTCACACGCGCGGGCCCGTGTCTACGTCGCTGGGAGATAATCGCCCACGTGCTGCTCGCGCTCGACGTCGGCAACACTCAGACCCACATAGGGCTCTTCGACGGCGACCGGCTGGCCGAGAGCTTTCGCCTGGCGACCGACCGGGACGCCACTGCGGACAAGCTGGCTTCGCTGCTCGGGTCGCTCCTCGGGCTGCGTGGGCTGGGGCTGGGTGAGGTGGACGCCGCCATCGTGTCCTCGGTGGTGCCGAAGCTCGGCCGCGAGTACGAGGAGCTCTCGCGAGGGTACTTCGGGGGGGCGTTGAAGGTGGTGGGACCCGGCCTCAAGACCGGAATGCCGATCCTCATCGACAACCCCCACGAGGTCGGGGCCGACAGGGTGGTCAACGCGGTAGCCGCGTATGACCGCTTCCGCGGCGCCTGCATCTCGGTGGACTTCGGCACCACGATCAACTACGACGTCGTCTCGGCGGAGGGCGAATACCTGGGCGGCGTGATCGCCCCGGGGGTGGAGATCTCGCTCGAGGCGCTGTCCCAGCGGGCCGAGCGCCTCTTCAAGATCGACCTCGTCGAGCCACAGCAGACGATCGGGAAGAACACCCAGGCCGCGGTCCTCGCTGGAGTGGTCTACGGCTTCGCCGGCCAGGTGGACGCGATCGTCGGCCGGCTGCGGGAGGAGCTGGGAGACGCGGCGGCCACCGTGGCAACGGGCGGCTTGGCGGCCCCGATCGTCCCCCACTGCCAGGAGATCGACGAGGTCGACGACCTCTTGACCCTGACGGGCCTGCGGCTGATCTGGGAGCGAAACCGCGACGGCTGACCCCCGCCGGCAGCCTTGGTGGGTACCGTTTTGCCGTGCGGTCCTTGTCCGACAGGTGGACGCTGGGTGGCATCCCGATCGCCAACCGGCTCGTGCTCGCGCCGCTCGCCGGCATCGGCAACTGGTTCGTTCGGCTGCAGGCGAAGCGCCACGGGGCGGGCCTGGTGGTGTCCGAGATGGTTTCGAGCTTCGGGCTCGCGTACGGCAACGAGCGCACGGTCCGAGAGTTCCTGCGCATCCACCCGCAGGAGCATCCGGTGTCGGTGCAGCTCTTCGGCCACGACGCGGCGGTCATGCGGGAGGCGGCGGGCATGGTCGCGGGGGCGGGCGCCGACCTGATCGACCTGAACATGGGCTGCCCGGTGAGGAAGGTGTGCAAGACGGGCGCGGGCGCGGCGCTGATCGAGGACCCCGACAAGGCGGTGGCGATCGCGACGGCCGCCGGCGAGGGCGGCGGCCTGCCGGTCACCGTGAAGCTCCGCCCAGGGCAGCGGCCGGGTGAGCGCGGGGGCGTCGAGCTGGCCAGGCGGCTGGTGGACGAGGCCGGCGTGGCGGGCATCGCCTTCCATCCGCGGCACGCTTCGCAGCAGCACAGGGGAAGCCCCGACTACGCGCTGGCGAACGAGCTCGTCGATGCCCTCGACGTGCCCGTGATCCTGTCCGGCGGGCTGAGCGACGACGAACGAGTCCTCGCGGCCTTCGGCGAAAGCGGCGCCGAGGCCGTCATGCTCGCCCGCGGCTCCCTGGGCAACCCGTGGCTGTTCGAGCGGCTGCTCGGCAGGCGCGCCGGCGAGCCCGCGACCGACGAGGTGCTCGACGAGCTCGAGTGGGTCATCGCGAGCTGCGAGGAGCACCTCGGAACCGAGCGCGCCGGCCGTTGGCTTCGCAAGTGCTACCCGTGGTACGCGGAACGGCTGGGCATGCCCAAGCGCCTGACGCGCGAGCTCGTCGAGGCGCCCGACACCGCCACCGCGCGCGGCGCAATCGAGCGGCTTCGCGCGCCGGTCGCCCTCGCGGCCTAGAACGATGGCCCTCCTGACCGAGCTCGAGCTTCCGGAGTTCGACTACTACGAGGACGCCGGCCTGCGCGGGGACCGTTTCCACGAGGTCATGGCCGGCCTGCGCGAGAAGAGCTGGCTGGCGCACTCGGACCTCGCGTACTTCGTGCTCGACCGCGAGGCCGCCTCCTTCTTCCTGCGCACGAAGAGCGCCACGTTCCCGGGGATGAAGATCGCCGAGCTGTTCGGGATCGACGAGGGTCCGCTGTTCGAGGAGATCCGGCGCAACATCCTCCACCTGAACGGCGACCGGCACCGGCGCCTTCGCAACCTGGTGAACCCGGCCTTCACGCCGCGCGCGGCCGACCGGTGGCGGCCGAGGATGCGCGAGTTCCTGGAACAGCTGTGGAACGACGTGAAGGACGACGGCGGCTGTGACTTCGTCGCGGCCTTCGCCAAGCCCTATCCCTCGCTCATGATCGCCACCGTGATGGGCGCGCCGCTGGAGGACGCGCCGCGCCTGCACCACTGGTCGCTCTGGATCCAGCGCCAGTTCGACGCCCCCAGCCTGATGGCCGAGCGCGAGAAGATCGAGGAGGCGGTCGAGGAGTTCTACGACTACGCCGGCGAGCTTCTGGCCGAGCGCCGCGAGACACCCTCCGACGACCTGATCTCCACGCTCATCGCCGCCGAGGAGGAAGGCGACCGCCTGTCCGACGTGGAGCTCGTGAACCTGGTGCTGAACGTGCTCATCGGCGGCGTCGACACCACTCAGAGCCAGCTGGCGCAGGCGATTCGCCTGTTCGCCGAGCACCCCGACCAGTGGGAGGTGCTACGGGAGCGTCCCGAGCTGGCGCCCCAGGCGGTCGAGGAGGTGCTGCGCTACGAGCCGATCACGCCCTTCACCGCGCGCATCCTGCTCGAGGACGTGGAGTACCGCGACGTGACCTTCCCGAAGGACACCGTGCTGATGGTCTCGGCCGTCACCGCCAACCGCGAGCCCGACGGCGAGCACTTCGACATCACCACCGAGCGCTCCGACAAGCCGCTCACCTTCGGCGCGGGCATCCACTACTGCCTGGGGGCCAACCTGGCCCGGGCGGAGCTCCAGGAGGCGCTCGCCTTCCTCGCGCCGCGGATGCGCGATCTGGCTCTCGAGGGACCGCCCGAGTTCGGCAGCGTGCACGGGATCTACGGCCTCGAAGGGCTGCCGATCCGCTTCACGGCCACCTGAAATCCGCCGCCCAGGCCCGAAAAAGCAGCTCTGGGTCGGTTGCTACACTCACCGGCCCTCGCGCCGGAAGGAAGACGAGCGGCGGGGGTTTTTTAATGGCTAGGGAGACAGTTCTCACACCAAAGGGGCTGGAGGAGCTCAAGGCGAAGATCGAGCACCTCCAGACCGATCGCAGGCGCGAGGTGGCCGCGCGCATCAAGGAGGCGCGCGAGTTCGGCGACATCGCCGAGAACTCGGAGTACGACGACGCGAAGAACGAGCAGGCAATGCTCGAGAAGCAGATCGCCGACCTCGAGGAGAAGCTCCGCAGCGCGCGCGTCATCGACGACAAGAAGGTCGACACCGACGTCGTGGGCGTTGGGGTCACGGTCCACGTGAAGGACCAGAAGACCGACAAGTCGACGAAGTACAAGATCGTCGGCTCGGCCGAGGCGAACCCCGCCGAGGCCAAGCTCTCGAACGAGTCGCCGGTCGGCAAGGCGCTGATCGGCCACAAGCGCGGCGAGACCGTCTCGGTCCCCGTGCCTCGCGGCCCGGCCCGCAAGCTGAAGATCACCAAGATCGAAGCCTCGTAAGTCGCTTGAGGTAGGAATGACGGAGGCTCTGCCGGATGGCAGAGGCTCCGCCCGCTAGCGCCTTAGTCTTCCGCCAGTGGACGACCGCCGGGCGAAGCTCGAGCGCCTTCGGGCGGACGGCATCGACCCGTTCCCGCATTCCTTCGAGGGGGTCGTGCCTGTGGCGAGCGTCCACGCCGCCCACGGGGACCTCGAAGCAGGCGAGGAGACCGACGCCGCCTACCGGGTTGCCGGACGCCTGACCGCGCGCCGCGGCCACGGCGGAGCGGCCTTCCTCGACGTGGTCGACCGTTCGGGCCGCATCCAGGTGCACGCGCGGCAGGACGTGCTGGGCGAGGAGTCGTTCGAGCGGGTCACCTCGCTCGACCTGGGCGACCTGATCGGCGTGGACGGCACGGCCTTCAAGACTCGCCGCGGCGAGCTGTCGCTCAAGGCGACCGGCTGGACGCTGCTTGCCAAGTCGCTGCGCTCGCCGCCGGAGAAGTTCCATGGCCTCGAGGACGTGGAGACGCGCCACCGCCACCGCGAGCTCGACCTGATGGCCAACGAGGAGACGCGCGAGCTGTTCATCCTCCGCGCGCGGGTGATCTCGGCGGTCCGCCGCTGGCTCGACGAGCGCGGATTCCTCGAGGTGGAAACCCCGGTTTTGCAGC
>DATACN010000227.1:0-11055 GCA_036258995.1 Thermoleophilaceae bacterium
GGCGAGGACGTGCGCCTGACGATCGACGCCGCCATCCAGGAGCGCGTCGAGCCGCCCGGCCTGGTCGAGGCTCCGGCTCCGGTGGCGCCCGAGCCGATGGCGCCCGAGCCGGTCGCGCCCGTCGCGACCGCTCCCGCCACCGACCCCGCCGCGACGGATCCGGCCGCCACCGACCCCGCGGCCAACGCGGCTCCTGCGGCGCCTGTCGCCGAGGAACAGGCCGCTCCCGCGCCGACCGACCCCGCCGCGGGGTAGCGAGTGAAGCTCGTCGAGCGCCGGATCGGCCTGCTCTTCGCGCTCTTCCTGGTCCTTCTCTCGCTCGCGGCGCTGCGCGCCACGTGGCTCGGGACCGTAAAGGCCGGCTCCCTCAAGGAGCGGGCCGTCACACAGCAGGTCGAGGACATGACCGTCTATGCGCGGCGCGGCACGATCACCGACCGCAACGGCGTCGAGCTGGCTGTGTCCGAGGACGCCCTGACGGTCTTCGCCAATCCCTTCCTGATCGACCGGCCGGCGCGGGTCGCGGAGCGCCTCGAGCCGCTGCTGGGGGTGCCCGAGACCGAGCTGCTCGAGAAGCTGAGCGACCGCTCGCAGGGGTTCGTCTACCTCAAGCGCAAGCTCGACGCACACCGCGGCCACCGCGTCGAGCAGCTGCGGATCGAGGGCCTCGGCACGGTCGCGGAGCCGAAGCGCAGCTATCCGCAGGGGGCCCTGGCCTCCCAGCTCATCGGCTCGGTGGGAACCGATAACTACGGCCTGGCCGGCCTCGAGCAGTCGCTCGAGGACGTGCTCGGCGGCGAGGACGGCCAGCGGCGCCTGGTGAAGGACGCCCTCGGCGAGCCGGTGAGCCTGGTGGAGGTGGAGCGCGCCGAGGAGGGCGAGGACGTGCGCCTGACGATCGACGCCGCCATCCAGGAGCGCGTTGAGGCCGTGATCGAGGAGATCGGATCCGCCTTCCAGCCGCGCGGCGCTACGGCGCTGGTGATGGACCCCCAAACCGGGGAGCTGCTGGCGCTCGCGAACTGGCCGCGGATCGACGCGGCCGAGCTCGGCGACGCGCCCGCCTACGTGCGCCAGAACCGCGCCGTGTCCGCGAGCTACGAGCCGGGCTCGACCTTCAAGGCCTTCACGGTCGCCGGGGCGATGGAGGAGAAGCTGATCGAGCCCGACACGCTCTTCACGCTGCCGCCGACCATCCAGGTGGCCGACCGCGAGATCGGCGAGGCTCACGACCGCGGCGGTCTGACCCTCCCGGTCAGGGACATCCTGGCGCAGTCATCGAACGTCGGCTCGGTGATGATCGGCCTGAAGCTCGGCATCAAGCGCTTCGACAAGTGGGTGCGCCGCTTCGGGTTCGGCAGGCCCACCGGACTCGAGCTGCCCGGCGAGCAGCAGGGGATCGTGCTGCGGCCCGAGGAATACTCCGGCTCGTCGATCGGCAACATGCCGATCGGGCAGGGCCTGGCGGTCACTCCCATCCAGATGGCCACGGCCTACACGGCGATCGCCAACAAGGGGGTGATGAGCCCGCCCTACATCGTCGCCGGCGAGCGCCGCGAGCCCCGTCGGGTGCTCTCGCGCCGGACCGCCGAATCGGTTTCGAAGATGCTCGAGGGCGTGCTCGGCCCGGGCGGGACCGCCGAGGAGGCGAGCGTCGAGGGCTATGAGCTGGCCGGCAAGACCGGAACGGCGGAGAAGGCCGAGGATGGCGGCTACTCGAAGACCAAGTTCGTGGCGTCGTTCATCGGCTACGCGCCGGCGCGCAATCCGCGCCTGCTGGTGGCGGTGATGGTCGACGAGCCGAAGGGTGAGATCTACGGCGGGGTGGTCGCGGCTCCGGCATTCGAGCGGATAGTGGAGTTCGCGCTGCCGTATCTGCGCATCCCGCCCCGATAGCGTCGGGGCCGTGAAGCTGCGCGAGCTGATGGACGACGGGCAGGCCGACATCGAGATCACCGGCCTGGCGTATTCGAGCCGCGACGTCGCTCCCGGCGCTCTCTTCTTCTGCGTCCGGGGCTTCACCGCCGACGGCCACGACTTCGCCTCGGACGCTGTGGACCGAGGCGCCGCGGCCCTGGTGTGCGAGCGTCCCTTGGGGCTCGGCGTGCCGGAGGTGATCGTCGACGACGCCCGCGCGGCCATGGGACCGGCCGCCGCGCGGTTCTACGGCGATCCCACGGCGACGCTTCAGGCGGTGGGCATCACCGGCACCAACGGCAAGACCACCACCGCGTTTCTCGTACGGCACCTGCTCGAGGCGGGCGGTGTCCAGACGGGCCTGCTCGGGACCGTCAAGCGCGTGGTCGGCGGCGTCGAGGAGGAGGTGCAGCGCACCACGCCCGAGGCGATCGACCTCCAGGCCACCTTCCGGCGGATGCTCGACGCCGGCGACCGGGCCTGCGCCATGGAGGTGTCCTCGCACGCGCTCGAGCTTGGGCGCGCCGACGCGATCCGCTTCGCCTGCCGGGTGTTCACGAACCTCACCCAGGACCACCTGGACTTCCACGGGACCATGGACGCGTACTTCGCCGCCAAGCGCAAGCTGTTCGACGAGCCGGGGGCGGCAGTGGTGAACGCCGACGACGAGTACGGGCGGCGGCTCGCTTCCGAGCTCGGAGAGGTGACGACGTTCGGCATCGACCACGAGGCGGACTACCGGGCCCGTGACGTGCGCTTCGACGTGAGCGGGGCCCGGTTCACCTGCGACACGCCCGACGGGCCGCTCGAGGTCGAGTCACCGCTGCCGGGGTCGTTCAACGTGCAGAACGTGCTCGGGGCGATCGCGGTGGCGCGCCTGCTGGGAGTCGAGGGCGCCACGATCGCCGAGGCGCTGCGCTCGGTCGGCCGCGTGCCGGGCCGCTTCGAGTCGGTCGACGAGGGCCAGGACTTCGGCGTGCTGGTGGACTACGCGCACACGCCCGACTCCCTGGAGAACGTGCTCCGCGCGGCGCGCGCCCTCACGCGCAAGCGGCTGCACGTCGTGTTCGGCGCGGGCGGCGACCGCGACCGCGGCAAGCGCCCGCTGATGGGCCGGGCAGCCGCGGGCCTGGCCGACCGGGTGATAGTGACCTCGGACAACCCGCGCAACGAGGACCCCGAGTCGATCGTCGATCAGATCATGGAAGGGACCGGCGCCGGAGTCGAGCGCGAGCTCGACCGCCGCCGCGCGATCGCGCTCGCCATCGAGAGCGCCCAGCCGGGCGACGTCGTCGTCATCGCCGGCAAGGGCCACGAGCAGGGCCAGGAGTTCGAGCGCGGCCGGAAGGAGCCGTTCGACGACGTGACCGTCGCCCGGGAGGCGCTTCAGTCACGGCTGGCTCGTACCTGACGGACGGCCCGCTCGTGGGCCGCTTGCGCTGAGCGCGCCCTATTCCCGGATCGCGCGCAGGTGGGGCTTGTCGCCCGGACCCTTGGGGTCCTCGTCGCCCTCGGACTTCTTCGACTTGTCCTTGCCGTCGCCCGCCGACTCCGGCCGGTCGGGCTCCGAGGTCTCGGGCTGCGCCGCCTCCTGGTCCTTCGTCTCGGCCGTGTGGTTCGCGGCCTGGCGGTCGCGGCCGCGCTGAAGCTCCATTTCCTCGATCAGCCCCCAAGCGGCATCGCCTGCCGCCTCGAGCTCGAACACGCGGCGCTCGAGCGCGCGTCTGCGCTCCGCTTCCGCCTTCGCGCTCGCCTCGGCGGCGGCGGCACTCTCGCGCGCCTGCTGCACCCTGTCCTCGGCGTCGGCGGCACTGGCGCGCGCCGCGGCCAGCTCGCCGGAGCGCTCCGCGATCTCCTCGCGCGCGAGTTCGAGCTCCGCGCGTACCCCCGCGGTCTCCGAGCGCGCTTGCTCCACCTCGCCGCGCAGCTCGGCGGCTTCCTTCTGGGAGTGCTCGAGCCCGCCTCGCAGCTCGGCCGCCTCGCGCCGGGCGCGCTCCATCTCGCCCACCAGCTCGGCGGCCTCCTTCTGGCTCTCCTCGAGCCGGCCGCGCAGCCTCGCCGCCTCGGCCTCCGAACGCTCGACCTTGGCTCGCAGCTCCGCCGCCTCGGGCTCGGACCGCACGAGCTTCCCGCGAAGCTCTCCGGCCTCGGCCCGCAGCTGCTCGGCCTCGCTACGTAGCTCGGCGGCCTCGCCCTCGGCCCGCTCGACCTTGGCGCGCAGGTCGATGGCCTCCTTGCGCGCGCTGTCGGCCTCCGCGCGCGCCTCGCCGGTCTCGGAGCGAGCGGCCTCGGCGTCGGCGCGAAGCGTGGCGTTCTCCTCGCGCGAGCGCTCCGCCTCGCCGCGCAGCTTCTCCGCCTCGCCGCGCAGCTTCTCCGCCTCGCCGCGTACCTTCTCAGCCTCGCGCTCCGCCCGCTCGGCTTTCTGACGGAGCTCGACGGTCTCGCTCTCCCCGCGCTCGCGCAGCTTCGCGATCTCCTCGCCGGAGCGATCGAGCTCGGCGCGCAGCTGTACGGTCTCCTCGAGCGCCTTCTGGAGCTCGCTCTCGAGTGACTCGATCTGCGCGCGCAGGTCCGCGGTCGCGCCCTGCTCGTCTTCGATCGAGGCCAGGCGAGCCTGCTCGGCCTCGAGCTGCTCGCGCAGCTCGCGGGCGGCGGCTTCGTGCTTCCTGCGCTCGTCTTCGAGCTGCTCGCGCAGGTTCACCACCGTGCGCTTGTTGCTCTCCCGCTCGGTCTCGAGCTCTTCCTCGAGCGTGGTCTTCGCGCGCGCGAGGTCGGCCTTCTCGGCCTCGAGCTCGTCGCGCGTCCTCTGAACGGCGCGCTGGCGCTTGGACTTCTCGAGCTCGAGCTCCTCGTCGAGCTGCCGCGCGGCGCGCTTCGCCTGTGCGCTCGCGGCGTCCAGCTCGTCCTGAAGGTCGGTCAGCTTGCGCTGGTGCTCGCGCTCGAGCGACTCCAGGCGCTCGCGGAGCTCGCTCGCCGCGCGCTGCTCGGCCAGCTTGGCGTCGAGCTGCTGCTGGAGCTCGCGTGACGCGCGCTCGCGCTCGCGCTGCTCTGCCTCGAGCTTGAGCTGGAGCTCCCTGACGGCCTGCTCGTGCGTCTTGCGCTCGGCCTCGAGCCGCTGTTCGAGGTCGCCTGAGCCGTCCTGAAGCTGGCGCTCGAGCTCCCGGACCCTGGCCTCGAGGACGGTGCGCTCGCCCTCCAGCTCCTGGAGGCGCGCTTCCCGGTCGCCGTCGCCCGCCGCGCGCGCGGCCTCGAGCTCCTCGGAAAGCTGCCGGACCTTGCCTTCGAGCGTGGCGCGCGCGGCTTCGAGCTCCTGAATCCTCGCGCTGCCCGCGCCCTCGATCTCGGTGCGGGCCGCCTCGAGCTGCTGCTCGAGCTCACGGACCTTGGCCTGGGCGGCGTGGGACTGCGCCTGGAGCTCGCTGACCTTGGCGCCCTCCGCCGCCCCGGCGGCCTCGAGCCGGGCTTCCAGCTCGCGCACCCTGGCGGCCTCGGCCTTCCGAGCTGCTTCGAGCTGCGCCTCCAGCTCGCGCACCCTGGCTTCCTCGGCCTTCCGGGCTGCTTCGAGCTGCGCTTCGAGCTCGCGCACCTTGGCGGCCTCGGCCGCACGGGCCGCGTCGATCTTCTCCTGGAGCCCGCGTGTCGCGGCCTGCTCCTTGGCCTGGGCCGCTCCGAGCTGCTGCTGCAGCTCGCGCACCTTGGTTTCTTCGGCGGACCGTGCCTCCTCGAGCTGGGCGCGCAGTTCCCGCACGCGGCCTTCCTCCTGGGCCTTCGCCGCCTCGAGCTGCTTGCGGAGGTCGCGCAGCTCGCCGCCCTCGTTGGAGCGGGCGGCCTCGAGCTGCTGCTCCAGCTCACGGACCTTGTCGCGCAGCTGCGAGCGCTCGCCTTCGAGCTCCTGCAGAGCCTCCTGGCCCGGCCCGGCCTGGGAGCGGGCGGCCTCAACCTGCCGGTGCAGCTCCTTGACCTTGGCCTCGAGCTCGGCGCGGGCGCTCTCGAGCTCGGCGATCTTCTGCCTGCCGGCGGCCTCGCCCTGGGAGCGCGCGGCCTCGAGCTGCTCCTGGAGCTGCTTGACGGCCCGCTCGTGGCCGGCGCGCTGGTCCTCGAGCTTCTCGCTCAGCTCACGGGCTCTGCGCTCGGCCGCGGTGCGCTCCTCCTCGATGCCGCCCTCGAGCGCCCGCAGCGTGCTCGCGAGCTGGGACTTCTCCGCCTCGAGCTCGTCCCGGACCTTTCCGACGGCGCGTTCGCGGGCGGCCTTCTCCGCTTCGAGCACCTCCTTGAGCTCCGCGGCGGCACGCTCGTGGCCGCGCAGCTTCGACTCGTAGTCCCCTCGCAGCTCCTCGAGAGCCCGCGCGTGCTCGGCCTCGAGCTTTCGCTTGAGCTCTGCCGCGGCCTCCGGCGAGACGCCTGGCGCCGCGGCCGGCTTCCCCGCCGGCTTGGCGGGTGCCGGCGCCTCGGCGGGTGCCGGCGCCGGGCCGCCCTCGCCGTCGGCCTGCCACAGCACGGCCACCGAGCGCTCTGCCTCGGCGGGACCGACGGTCGGGCCGCTCAGCCCCGGCGTCGCGGGCTTCGCCGCGCCCTTGTCGCCGGACGCGGCGCCGCCCTTCTTCTCGTCCGCCGCCGCGGGCCCGGGCTTCGCCGGCCCCTCCTTGCCCGGACCGGCGGGGAGTGGCAGCCGCGCGCGAAGCTGGTCTATCTGCGGCGCCGACGCCACGGACGGCCGGACGGCGAGCTTCGTCATCACCGCGATGTCGTTGATGGCCAGCGAGTCGGCGGGGTCCGCCATCGCGACGATCAGCGCGCCGTCGGGAGCGAACGCCACCGGGACGGCCTGGTAGCGCTTGGCCGCGGAGGGAGTGATCAGGTTGGCGGCGGCGGGGTCCACCTCGAACTCCTCCAGATCGACGTGGTCGATGCCGTAGCGCTCGCTGATGGCGCGCGCGAGGTGGTCCTCGGTCAGGGCGCCGGTCTCGACGAGGATGCGGGCGAGCGTGCGGCCGGGTACGCGTGCGGCGTTCACCGCCTCCTCCATCCTCGAGGCGTCCACCATTCCCAGCTCGACGATCACGTCGCTGAGGAATCCCGGCCGGCCGCCCGGCTGGGACGGGGCGGTCAGGCCCTTCATGGAACCGGCGCGCCTTCTCCCCGGGCCGCCTTGCCGGCGGCTTCGAGCGCTGCCTCGGGGGACTCGACGTCGGCCAGCGACACCGCGCCGTAGGTGACGGACACCTGCACGGGCCGGCTCGCGATGACGCGGCCGAAGGCCTCCTGGAAGCGGGCATTGAACGCGGCTGCACCCTCGCTGCCCTTGCAGCCCACGAGCACCGTGGCGAAGCTGTCCTGGCCGACACGACCGGCGTGGTCGGTGCGGCGGATGGTCGCGCCGAGCGCCTCGGACACGTCCTTGAGGATCAGGTCGGCCATGGCATCGCCGAGGCTGCCGCGCACCTCGCCCAGCCCCTGGACCTGGCACACGACCAGCCAGGACACGACGGTGCCTCGCTGCGAGAGGTGCCACTCCCGGTCCGCGGAGGCCGTGAAGCTCGTCTTGTTGGCGAGCCCGGTGACCGGATCGGTGCGCTCGGGATCGCGCAGCTTCTCCTCGAGCCGGCGGAGGTCGGCGCGATAGCGGATCGTCTCCCACTCGTAGGTCAGGAGGCGGCCGCTGAGGGTGAGCAGCTCGACGTGGCTCTGGTCGAAGAGGCCCGTCTCGGTGCCCACCGCGCAGAGCGTGCCGAGGTTGCTGCCGTCGCTGGTCGCGAGTGGCACAGCCAGGTAGCTCTTGACGTCGAGAGAGCGCAGGTACTCGGGATCGAGCATCCCGGCCCCGTTGCCGTTCGAGCCGGGATTGTGCACCCACGGAAGCGACGACCCCGGGTCGATGCCCAGGAAGCCCTCACCGCGCACGTCGATGACCCGGTAGGAGCCTTCGTCCTGATCGAGCTGGCCGAGGACGATCTTGCCGGATGGCATCGCTGCCTCGAGCACGTCGAGCACGGAATCGGCCGCCTCAGAGAAACTCTGGAACCGCCGCTCGGCAACGCGAGCGAGGGCGCTGATCGCCGTCGCGCTCACCCCCTCGTTATCGGCACGCAATGCGGCTCCCTTACACTCGGGCCGTGATCGACCGCGACGCCGCTTGGGTGGCTTCGGCGGCGGGGGGCAGGCTGGTCGCCGAAGGCCGGGCGCCGGGAGGCCCGGCGCGCGCTGTGGTGGATTCCCGCGAGGCTCGCTCCGGGGACCTGTTCGTGGGCCTTAGAGGCATGCACGCGGACGGCGGCGAGTTCGCCGGGAAGGCGCTCGAGCAGGGCGCTTGGGGAGTGCTGGTGGGCAAACAGCACGCCGAGGCCGCGGCCGCCGCGCGGAGCGGAGCCGTGATCGCCGCTGCCGACCCGCTTGCCGCGCTCCAGGCGCTCGCCTCGAGCTGGCGGCGCGAGTTGGGCTGCCAGGTGGTCGGCATCACCGGCTCCACCGGCAAGACCTCGACCAAGGACATCCTCGCAGCGCTGCTCGAGCCCGCCATGGAGACCCACCGCAACCGCGAGAACCTCAACACCGAGGTCGGGCTCCCGCTGTCGGTGCTCGAGGCCCCGCCGGGCACCGAGGCGCTGGTGCTCGAGATGGCGATGCGCGGGGAGGGCCAGATCGCCGAGCTGACTGCCATCGCCGAGCCCGACGTGGGGGTGATCGTGAACGTCGGCCCGGTTCACCTCGAGCTGCTCGGCACTGTGGAGCGGGTGGCCGCGGTCAAGGCCGAGCTGATTCGCGACATGCGCCCGGGAGCGAGCTGCGTGGTGCCGGCGGAGGAGTCGCTGCTCGCCGCCCACCTGCGCGACGACCTCGACACCTGGACCTTCGGCCCCGGCGGCCAGGTCTCGCTCGTGCACTCCGAGAACGGCCGGGTCCAGATAGACGCTCGCGGAGAACGGGTGGACCTCGAGCTGCCCTACTCGGAGCCCCACAACCTCCAGAACACGCTTGCCGGCGTGGCGGCGGCGATGGCCCTCGGGGTGAAGCCGCGGGGCCGCATCGAGCCTCGCTTCTCTTCGCTTCGGGGGGAGGTCGTCGAGCTCCCTGGTGGGGTTACGGTCGTCAACGACTGCTACAACGCCAACCCAATGTCGATGCGGGCGGCACTGGAGCACCTCGGCGAGACCCCCTCCGAGCGCCGGATCGCCGTCCTCGGGACGATGGCCGAGCTCGGCGAGGACGCCCCCGGCTACCACAGGGAGATCGGCGAGCTTGCCTCGCGGGTGGGGGTCGACCTGCTGATCACGGTGGGCGACGAGGCGCTCGGCTACGCCGAGGGCTTCGATGGCGAGACGCATTCGGTCGCCGCCCCGGAGGAGGCCGGGGCGCTGCTCGAGGAGCTGGCCCAGCCCGGCGACCGCGTGCTGGTCAAGGGCTCGCGCTCGGTGGGGCTGGAACGGGTGCTCGTTGGCTAGACCGACGCGGGGAAATCGGGACTAAGTGGGGGAGATCCTGATCGCGGGGATGGCCTCCCTGCTCATATGCATCTTCCTGGGGCCACGCTTCATCGATTACCTGCGCGAGAAGGAGTTCGGCCAGCACATCCGCGAGGAGGGGCCCGAGGGCCACCACGGCAAGGCGGGCACCCCGACCATGGGCGGACTGGTCCTCTTTCTCGCCGTCTCGGTCCCGTTCCTGATCCTGAGCAACTACCGGGCCGCCAGCCTGGCCGTGTTCGGCACCGCGCTGGCCTGCATGGCGCTCGGCTTCGCCGATGACTGGGTCAAGCTGAAGAAGCGGCGCTCCCTGGGTCTGTCGGCCAAGACCAAGCTCGTCACCCAGGCGCTGATCGCGATCGGGCTGTGGCTGATCGTCACCGAGTACGTCGAGAACCCCGACGTGCTGCGGCTGCGGCTGGTCGACGCCTCGATCGACCTCGGGCTGCTCTACCCGCTCCTGATCTTCCTGGTCCTCGCCGGCGCCACCAACGGGGTGAACCTCACCGACGGCCTCGACGGGCTGGCCGCCGGCTGCGCTGCCATCGTGCTGTTGGCGTTCACGGCGATGACGTTCATCACCCGCGGGCAGGAGGACCTGGCGCTCCTGTGCGCCTGCCTGGTCGGCGGCTGCGTCGGCTTCCTCTGGTTCAACTCGTTCCCCGCCGCGGTCTTCATGGGCGATACGGGCTCGCTGGGGCTCGGTGGCGCCATCGCGGCCCTGGCCGTGCTGACCCAAACGGAGGTCCTGCTGCTGATCATCGGCGGCATCTTCGTCATCGAGGCGCTGTCAGTGGCAATCCAGGTCTTCGCCTTCCAGCGCTTCCGCCGGCGCGTGTTCCTGATGGCGCCGATCCACCACCACTTCGAGCTGCTGGCCTGGTCAGAGACGAAGATCATCCTGCGCTTCTGGATCGTGGCCGCGATCTGCTCGGCGATCGGCTTCACGCTCTACCAGCAGTCGATCACGTGAGGTGATTCGCCGGTAGCGCGTCCACCGCTCCCCGAAGGCCCCTATCTCGTCGTCGGCCTCGCGCGGTCGGGGGCGGCAGCGGCGCGGATGCTGGCCGCCCATGGCGAGGTGATCGGTGTGGACAGCGGACGGCCGGATGCCCCCGATGGCATCGAGGTGCATCTCGAGACCGACGGCGTCGAGCTGCTCGACCGGGTGGCCTGCGTAGTCAAGAGCCCCGGGGTGCCACGGGAGGCGGCGGTGATCGCGGCGGCGCTGGAGCGCGACATTCCCGTCTACGGCGAGCTCGAGCTGGCCTGGAGGGCGCTGCCCAATCCCTTCATGGCCGTCACCGGGACCAACGGCAAGACCACCACGGCGGAGCTGCTCGGCGCCATCCACCGGGCCGCCGATCTGCCCGTGGTGGTGGCCGGCAACGTCGGCACGCCGCTGGCCTCGCTGGTGGGGAGCGTCGAGCCGGAGGCCGCGGTGGTCTGCGAGGTGTCGAGCTTCCAGGCCGAGGACTCGCAGGAGCTGCGACCCGATTGCGCTCTCCTGCTGAACATCACCGAGGACCACCTCGACCGTCACGGCAGCTTCGATGCCTACCGCGAGGCGAAGCTCAAGCTGTTCGCCAACCAGGTCGCGGAGGACGTGGCCGTCGTCCCGCCCGGCACCGAGGTCCCCGGCGAGGCGGCCAGGGTGACGTTCGGGGGCCGCCACGCC
>DATACN010000228.1:0-4544 GCA_036258995.1 Thermoleophilaceae bacterium
GTTTGCGCTGTGGAAGAACCCCGAGAACCTCACGCCCCGCCAGCAGTTCAAGCTCGCCAGATCCAGCAGATCAACCAGCGCCTGTACCGCGCCTACCTGCTCAAGGAGCAGCTGCGCCAGATCTACCGCGTCGACCCCGACGAAGCGACCGGCGTGCTCGACGCGTGGCTGAAGTGGGCGCGGCGATGTCGCCTGCAGCCGTTCGTCCGGCTCGCGCGCACGATCCGCGATCAGCGTGCCGGCATCGAGGCCGCGTTCCGCAACGGACTCAGCAACGCCCGCGTCGAGCAGGTCAACACGCAGATCCGGCTGATCACCCGCCGCGGCTTCGGCTACCACTCACCACACGCGGTCATCGCCCTCGCGATGCTCGCGCTCGGCGGACTCTGCCCGCCCCTTCCCGGCCGGTGAAACACCCACGGACCCGACAGGAGATTCCGAAATTGCGCGCCGGCGGACGCCTGGTCCTCGTTCAATTCGTGCGCCACGGCTGTGGTCGCCGAGACGCTCGCTGGCAAGCCGAGAGCGACAGTCGGCCGAGCTGTGTGCCTCTCAGCCGATCACCTCTCACCAACGGCCGTCCGGACTCGGCGGCCTCCCAGGGTGAAACGTCATCGCAAAGGCCACGCTGTAGTTCACCGGTCCGTCCCCATATCGGTTCTGCCGAGCGCGACGTGCAGGGCGCGGAGAAACGCCTCGGGCCGGTCGCGTGGGGGGTCGTCGGCGGCCTCCTCGATGACGTGCAGGGGCCAGCCGTAGCGGTTGCTCGCGGCCTCGGCGATCCGCGGCCGGTTGGCGCGGTCGTGTCGGCCCCAGATCAGGGTGGTGGGGACGCTGATCCGCGCCAGGTTCTCGGGCGGTATCCGCGGCGTGCCGAGTTTGCGCAGCAGCTTGCCGGCGGCCTTCGCGCTCGGCGCGCGCGCGAGTTCGAGGTTGTAGTAGGCGAACGGCTCCCAGTCCTCGCCGATGCGCTCGCGGAGCGCGTCGAGATCGAAGGCGCATTGCCGCATGAAGCGCTCGTAGCTCCGCTCGCTGGGTCTCGCGACGAAGCCGACCAGGCCCAACGCGAAGCGCGGCGAGGGACGGAAGCGAGCCAGACCGAGCGAGTCGACGAGGACCAGGCGGCTGAGACGGTCGCCTTCGTCGATCGCGAAGCGGGCGCCCACCGCGCCTCCGAGCGCGTGCCCGACGAGCCGTGGGGGCGAGGCGCAGGTGTGATCGATCAGCTCGCCGAGCCAGGCGAGCACGCGGTCGGCGTCCAGCCCATCGTCCGGCGCCGCGGTGGAGCCGTGGGCGGGTAGGTCCGGGGCGATCACCCGATGGGTCTCGACCAGCTCCGGGATCACCCATCTCCAGTTCGCCGCCGATTCGCCAGGGCCGTGCAGGAGGACGATCGGTGGCCCATGACCGCCCTCCAGGACCGCGGTCGCTATCCCTGCCAGCTCGAGCCGCCGCTCAGCGACTGGAATCCCGGCGAGGAGCTGCCCACGAGCGTCGTGGTCGTCCGCGCGCCGGGGCTCCTCGATCCCGGATCTCACCTTCAGCGCTTGCTGTTCTGTCGCCATGATGGCTCCTCTGCTCTCGGTTGCTCACGTCAGGGAACATGGACGGCGAACTGGGTGTCCTCGCAGGCGGGGTTGCAGGCCCCCTGGAACGACGTCAGCTGCCCCTCCAGCAACTCGGGGTCGTCATGGGCCGCGCCGTGGTCCTGCAGGACGACGATGATCGCGGCGCGATCGGGGTCCTCGAGGCCGGTGATCACTCCGAGGGGCACGAGGGCGCCGTCCGCGCCGCGGCCGATCACCACCTGCTTCGGGCCGTCGGGGACCTCACCGGTCCCCAGAGCCCCGTCGAGCTTCAGGCGTCCCGCCGGATTGGCCACCGCACCGGCGTTCCCCCACACCACCGAGGCATGCGTCGCGGCGATCTGCGCCGCATTGAACCCGGCCGAGTGGTCGCTCGGATCGATGAAGATGTCGTCGTCCCCGCAGGCCCCGTCGCTGCAGTTCTCCGGCGCGTTGAAGATCACGTACCAGAGCGTGTGAGCGTGGCCGGGGCGGGCGCGGGTGCGGACCTTGGTCGTGATGCCGTCATCGGCGCGGTTGAGCATCGAGAACGCCCCCGTGATCGGCGCGCGGGTTGACTCGTCGAGCACGGCGACCCTGTCCTTCGGTGCCGCGCTCGCCGCCTGCGAGGCGGCGATCAGCGCCCCGGCGGCCACGCCGATAACTCCCGCTCTCGTTCTGGTCAGCCGTCGCTTCGTCTGCCCAACTTGCGCGCTCATCGTCCCGTCCTCGTCCTCTCGCGGCCTACGCCATGTAGTTGTGCACTGGCCAGAGCTGGGGCGGGGGCGGAGCGGGGGCGCCAACCGCCTTGAAGGCCGGCAGCAGGCGCTCGTTGACGAACCGCTTCGCATCGTCCTCTGAGTCCCAGACCTCGATCACTCGCCAGCCGCCGTTCGGGCTCGGTCCGGCGACGTGGAAGATGCCGCCGGCGGGCTTCTCCAGGCCGATCTGCTCGCGGACTCGGTCGTAGATCTCCTGCGAGCCCTCGGGGTTGTCGACCATCATCGCGAGCGCCATGTTGTCCTCCTTTGCTGCGTTCGCGCCTGGCGGGCTTGCCAGGCCAAGGAGGACGCTAGGAGTGAAGCGCTGGGCGCGCCATAGGGAGTTCTCCCCAGGCGGCCAAGCCGTGCTGCATCGCGAACAGGGTCGCGGCGGCGCGCGTCGAGACGCCGATCTTCCTGTAGGCGTTCTCGACGTGGTGATCGGCGGTCTTTACCGAGATCCCGAGCGCCCGCGCGACCTGCTTGGTCTGCAGCCCGCGAGCCAGCATGCCGAGCACCTCGGCCTCGCGGTCGGTCAGCCCCGCCGGCCGCTCGATTCGTGGTGCCTGCTGGCCGGCCGCCTCGACCACCGCGGCAACCGCATCGGCGTCGAGCCGTCCGGCGCTGGCCTCCTCGCCGACGAGCTCCGCCGCCCGGTCCGGCGAAAGCCGCTCGCGGTGCGGCCGTGGCTCTGTCATCGCATGGTAGGTGTCGGCGGCGGAGAGCACCCGGGCGGGCAGGGGGAGCTCGGCGCCGCCGCATCCGCGGTGGTAACCGGAGCCGTCGAGGCGCTCGTGGTGGGCGCCGGCAATCGGTGCGAGCGCGGCCAGAAACGGCGAGCGGGAGACGACGCGCTCGGTGTGGTAGGGATGCAGCCTCACCTGCTCCCACTCGCCCGCGGTCAACGGTCCGGCCTTCTGCCAGCTGCCGGCGCCGATCGCGACCCGCCCGAGGTCATGGACGAGCGCCGCGCGCCGGAGCGCGACCGGGGCATCGATGCGGCAACGCCGTGCCGCGGCGGTCGCGAGCTCGGCGACTCCGGCCGAGTGACCCGTCAGGTAGGGGGAGATCAGGTCGGCGAAGGCACCCATCGCCGCAAGCGAGCGATCGATCGCCTCGCCCTCCAGGGTCAGGTGGGGGCGCGGCTCGCACGCGAGCGTCTCCTCCCACGCCGACGCGTCGCGATCGAGGGCGAGGATCTCGGCGGCCTCGTCGGCGAGGCAGGTCGCCACCCGCGGGTCCAAACCCTGTCCCGCGTGCTCGCGGACGACGCGCACGACGTGCTCCTCGCCCCCCAGCAGACCCTGGAAGGCCGCATCGACAGCGACGTGGACGATCCGCATCGGCAACGGGATCTGGTCACCCTTCGCACCACCGACCGGATCCTTTCCGTCCCAGCGCGCGGTGAGGTGGGCGAGGAGACCCTGCACCGACGGGGGAAGGCCGACCCCGTCCGCCAACATCCGCGCCACCTCGCACATAGCGGCGAAGTGTGGGCCTGCTTCCCGCGCCATCCTCGGCAGCCGGCGTGCCGCCTGAAGCGCGCGCACGAGCGCCGCGCTCTCCGGGTCCGGCAGCGCGCGGAGAAGCCCGGTGAAAACCTCGCGTCGCGACCCGTACATGACGGGGTTGAGATGCGTGGTGAGCGCGCCGCCGAAGACCTCCGCGGTGACGTGCGCATCGGTGGTGCAGCCAGAATGGGCCAGCAGACAGGCGTAGTACGTCTGTGACGCCGTCGCGCGGTCGACCCCGAGCCTGTCGGCAAGCCGCGTCGCGATCAGCGTGGTCTGCAGCCCGTGCTCGAACGGGAAGCCCATGCCGAGGTCGGTCGCCAGGCACAGCGCCCCGATCACCTCCGCGGCGCGGACCTGCTCGGCGCCCTGGGACGGTTCATCTGCCACGTCTCGACACTACCCCAGCCCCGGGACAGGCACCGGCGTCCTCGGGCCACCTCACCGCCTTCGCACCGCTCAGCGAGGCATGGATACGCGGGTGCCGCCCAAGGTTGTCGCTCCGCTCGAGTAGTCGCCGCCCCCCGGGAGGTGCTGGTTGTGGGAATGCGAGCGTCCGCGCTCGAGCCCCCAAGACGCCTGCTCCGGACGAACGGCAGCAGCGCCGGGCCGTCGCCCGCTGGCTACTGCTTCGTCTGCCATTGCAAGCGTGTCCAAGACACCGCGAATGCGAGTCCATCCGAAGCGCGCTGGAGTCCGTCCTCCTC
>DATACN010000229.1:0-8055 GCA_036258995.1 Thermoleophilaceae bacterium
GGACCCTGGCGTTCGCCGACTGCTCGCTGACGGTCGAGGGAAGCGAGATCGTCCGCGCTCGCGCGGTCTGGATAGTCGCGGGCTGAGAGAGCCGGATGGTCTCAGCTGTCCGCGGCCTCGAGCCTCCAGATCAGGGTGTCCTGGCGCGCGCTGTAGTGCAGCAGCGGCTCGGCGTCCAGCTCGAGCCCCAGCGGACGGGCCATCGTGTTCACCTCGATCTCGGCGGCCGCCGGCTGGAGCGGCCAGGGACGGTGGTGGATGTCGCCGCGCAGCACGCGCTGTCGTTCGCCAACCACGTACACGCAGTAGCGCTCGGCGAGCCAGCGCTCGAGCGAGCCGTCGCGCACGGGCAGGCCCGGGCCCGTCGGCCGGTAGGAGATACGCAGCTCCGCGGCCGGGCCGCTGCGGTCGATCCTCACGCTCCGGTAGCGCACCGCGTCGCCCTCGACCTCGGCGCTCATATCGGCGTGGAAGTACGGCAACCGGTAGCCGTGTCGAGCGGCGGCGACCGCGGCGCGGCGGCCCGCGTCGAGGCTGAAGAAGTAGATGCCGGGCTTGCCCCCGTGGTCGACGTAGGTGCGCACGTTGACCTCGGGGAAGCGCGACAGCCAGGGAATCGGCGGCATGCCGGGGCCCCGCAGCCCGGTCAGCACGAAGGGGGTCACTCCCAGCCAGGCGCCGCCTTCGTAGAGGTCGAGCTCGAGCGGGCTCGGTAGCAATGGCTCGAGCGCACCGGGAGCGACCGGCCAGTGGGCGAACAAGAGGTGCCGCCAGGTCTGCCCCATCAGCCAGGACCGTCCCGGCAGCGGCCAGGGACGGTGGGCGAGCTCGTCCTTCGACCGCCGCTGCTCGGGGATCTCGTCGGCCAACACCCCAAGCGGCGTCACCAGGCAGTCAGCGGCTTCGAGAACGGCCCGGAGCATCGTGGGCGAGCGTACTGCCGCGAGGGCGTTTGCCGGCTCCGCGCGCGGGTACCCACGGCCTTATGCCCGACAGCCTCGACGAGCAGCTCGTAAAGCACCTGACCGACGTCCACTCGATCGAGGAGCAGGCGCTTCGCCAGATGGTGAGCGCACCCGACATCGCAGACGACTCGGAGCTTGCGGGCATCTTCCGCGACCATCTCAAGGAGACCGAGGATCAGCGCCGCCGCGTGCGCGAGCGGCTCGAGGCGCGCGAGGCCGAGCCGTCGAAGGTCAAGGACCTCATCGCCCGGGCGGGCGGGGCCGGCATGGTGCTCTTCGCCCGCAACCAGCCGGACAGCCCGGGCAAGCTCACCGCTCACGCCTACTCCTACGAGCACATGGAGCTCGCCGCCTACGACCTGCTGGCGCTCGTTGCCGAGCGCGCGGAAGACACCGAAACCGCCGAGGTGGCGCGCTCCATCCGCGAGCAGGAGAGCGCGATGGCCGAGCGGCTGGCGGACAACTTCGACCGAGCGGTCGAGGCCTCCCTTGGCGAGGTTCCGGACGAGGAGCTCGAGGACCACCTGACCGAGTACCTGGCCGACGCCCATGCGATCGAGGCCCAGGCCATCCAGCTTCTGCAGATGAGCCCGAAGGTCGCCGGCGTGCCGGAGCTGGCGCGCCTGTTCGAGGAGCACCTGGAGCAGAGCCGCGAGCAGCAGTCGCTGGTGGCGGCACGACTCGAGGCCCACGACGAGGGGCCCTCGCGACTCAAGGACGCGGCCCTGCGTGTGGGCGGGCTCAACCTCGGCGGCTTCTTCGCCGCCCAGCCGGACACCCCGGCCAAGCTGGCCGGCTTCGCCTTCGCCTTCGAGCACCTCGAGACGGCCGCGTACGAGCTGCTGAAGCGCGTGGCCGACCGCGCCGGCGATCAGGACACTGTCGCCACCGCCGAGCGGATCGTGGCCGAGGAGCAGGCGGCCGCCGCGGCGATTCGGGAGCACTTCGAGCCGGCGGTCGACGCCTCGCTCGAGGCGCAGGGCGTCGCGCCCTAGCCGAGCCGGCGGCGGCGCTCGACGAGCTCGGCCTAGGAGCGGTTACCGGGAAGACGTTCCGGGAAGGGCATTCCCATGCGGCAGCTGACGAGCCTCGACGCCCAGTTCCTGGCGGTGGAGTCGGCCAGCACCTACGGGCACGTCGGCGGGCTTGCGATCTACGACCCCTCGACCGCCCCGGGCGGCAAGGTCGAGCTCGAGGACGTCTGCCGCGCGGTCGGCGAGCGCCTTCACCTGCTGCCTCCGTTCCACTGGCGGCTCGTAGAAGTGCCGTTCGGGCTCGACCTGCCCTACTGGGTGGAGGATCCCGACTTCGACCTCGACTTCCACATCCGCGACTCGGCCGTGCCGCCGCCCGGCGACGACCGCCAGCTCGCCGAGACCGCCGCCCGCATCTTCGCCCGGCCGCTCGACCGCCGCCACCCGCTCTGGGAGCTGTACCTGATCCACGGACTCGAGGGCGGGCGCATCGCCATGTTGACGAAGGTGCACCACTCGGTCGTAGACGGGGTCTCCGGAAACGAGATCCTCACGGTCCTGCTCGACCCGAGCCCCGAGGGCAGAGACATACCGCCCCCGGACGAGCCGCCGCGGCCGGAGCGGGTCCCAAGCGACCTCGAGATGCTCGGACGCGGCCTGCTCGGTCTTCCGCGCCAGCCGCTGCGAGCGATTCGCTCGATCCCGACGGCCGTCCCCAACCTGACCGACCTGCCGGGAGCCAACGCCTTCCCCGGCGTTCCTACCCTGTCGCGCGGGATCTCGCGGCTGCGGCAGGCCGTCAGCTCGGAAGAGGACCCCGGCATCCTCGAGGTCACTTCGGCGCGCTCGCCCCGCACGCCATTCAATGGCCCGATCTCGCCGCACCGCCGCTTCTCGTTCGGATCGGTCTCGCTCGACACGGTCAAGGCGATCAAGAACGAGCTGAAGATCACCGTGAACGACGTGGTGGTCGCGCTGGCCACCACCGCCCTGCGCGACTGGCTGCTCGAGCGCGACGCGCTGCCCGAGGACCCCCTGGTGGCGATGGTCCCGGTGTCGGTGCGCACCGAGGAGGAGCGCGGCACGTTCGGCAACCGCGTCTCGATGATGATGGTGCCGATCCCCACCAATGAGCCCGATCCGCGCCGGCGCCTGCTGCGCACCCACGAGCTGCTGCGAAGCGCCAAGGAGCGCCACAACGCGCTGCCGGCGAGCCTGTTGACCGACGCCACGAGCTTCATCCCGCCGGCGGTCGCGGCGCTCGCGGCCCGCACCACCGTGGACATCCTGGGCCGCACCCGGCCACCGATCAACGTGATCATCTCGAACGTCCCGGGCCCTCGGGAGCCCCTCTACTGCGCCGGGGCGAGGCTGCAGGCCAACTTCCCGGTCTCGGCGGTGCTGCACGGCGTCGGGCTCAACATCACGGTGCTGAGCTACCGCGACCACATCGACTTCGGCATAGTCGCCGACCGCGAGCAGGTCGACGACACCTGGTCGATGGTCCGGAGCGCGGCGGAGGCCCTCGACGAGCTCGAGCAAGTCGTCTGCGGCGGCAGCCCGCGCGCCGAGGCCGGCGAGGTGGCGGCTGCTCCGCCGAGCTGACGGGTTAGCGTCCGCGAATCGGACTGGACTCGGACACGGCCCTGCGGCCGCTCGGCGACGGGGAGTACGAGGGCCGGATCGACGAGCGCTGGTGGACGCCGCGCGGGCCTCTCGGGGGCTTCGTGATGGCGGTCGTGCTGCGCGGCATGGCCGTCGCGGTCGACGACGAGGGGCGGCTGCCGCGCTCGCTGACGACCTACTTCCTGCGCCCTCCCGAGGCCGGGCCGGTGTCCGTGCGCCCCGTGATCGAGCGGGCCGGGCGGTCCCTCACAACCGTGAGCGCCCGGCTCGAGCAGGACGGCAAGCTCGTGGCGCTGGGGCTGGCCGCCTTCTCAGCGGCATGGCCCGGGCCGCTGCTGTCGGAGTCCCCGATGCCGGATGTCGAGCCACCGGGCTCGCGGCGCGACCCGCCGGAACAGCCCGGCGACCGCTCCCCACCGCCGTTCACGCAGCAGCTCACGATGCAGCGGCGCTTCGGCGAGCTGCCCTTCACCGGCGCCGACTCGATGGAGACCGGCGGCTGGCTGGGCCTGATCGAGGAGCGCCCGATCGACGGCCTGACGGCCAGCGTGCTGGCCGACGCCTGGTACCCGGCGCCCTGGCCGAGGCTGCGGAATCTCGCGCCTGCCCCGACGATCGAGATGACCGTGCTGTTCCGCTCGCCCCTCCCGCTACCCGACTCGCTGCTCCTCGGCCGCTTCAGGACGCGCCTCGTGCGCGACGGCTTCTTCGAGGAGGACGGGGAGCTATGGAGCCCGGACGGGGCGCTGGTTGCGCAGTCCAGGCAGCTGGGCCTGCTCATCGGCGCCGACGCGTGAGGCCTACCGATCGCCGCCGCAGGCCGGCGGCACGGGCACGACGGGGGCATCGCTGATCGCGCCCTCGCCCGCCCTGCCGGCGATCTTGCAGAGGGCGAAGCGGCCGCTGGCGGGGTCCGCGACCGCGCGGTAGGGGTAGCCGATCTGCCCCGCCTCGTTCGCGGCGCCCGCCGGGATGTCTGCGGTCACCGCCAGGCAGGCGTACCGGTTCGGGCGCGGGGGGAGGCGCTCGCAGTCCACCCTGATCACCGGGCGCCGCAGGTCGCGCCGCCGGGCGTCGGCCAGGATCGCCGCCTCGAGACCGGCCCCGGGCAGCAGTCCCCTCACCGGCCGCTGCTCCGCCCGAAGCTCCCGCACCCGGCGGGCCCGGTCCCGCGCCGCCGCCTGGCTCTCGGAGAGCGCGCGCTCCTCCTTCGACTCCCGGATCCCGGGTGCCAGCGCGATCCCGAGCGCGATCCCCGCGACGAGCGCGGCGCCGGCGGTGATCTTGACGGCACGCGAGGAGCGCCGCCACAGATACGCGGGCAACTGCGAGAGGTCCGGATGCGGCTCGTGCCGGTCGCCCTCCACGGCGACCGATGATGTCAGCGCCCGACAGCGCAACGCCGAGCAGGCTGGAGTACTGTCGCCGCCTGGCGTGAGCGGCGATCTCATCAGCGTCATCTCGGTCCCGGTGTTCACCGGCGCGATCGGCTACGCCACCAACTGGACCGGGGTCTGGATGCTGTTCAACCCCGTGCAGTTCAAGGGCCTGCGCGTTCGCTGGCTGGCGCGCGTCGTGCGCGTGATGCCGCGCAAGATCCAGCAGATCCCGGGCGCCATCGTCGGCGGCATCGGCTGGCAGGGGATCATCCCGTCGCGGGCGGCGAAGATGGGGAGCATCGCCGTCGACAAGGGAATCGCCAAGATCGGCGACCCGAGCGACTTCTACGAGCAGCTCGAGCCGGACAAGATGGCCGAGCACATCCTCGAGCAGGCCCGGCCCGAGATCCGCGACACGATCGAGCGGGTGGTGCGCCGCGAGCATCCGCAGCTCTGGCGCGACCTGCCGCCGCAGCTGCGGGAGACCGTGCACGACCGCGTCCAGCAGCAGCTGCCCGAGATCATCAGCGGCATCACCGACGAGATCGGCGAGAACATCGACCAGCTGCTCGACATCAAGCTGATGGTGATCGAGCGCCTGAAGGAGCGGCCCGAGCTGGCCAATCGCGTCTTCCAGGAGACCGGCAGCAAGGAGCTGCGCTTCATCATCAACTTCGGCTTCGTCTTCGGCTTCGTCTGCGGCATCCCGACCGCCGTCATCACCGAGATCCTCTTCCACCAGTGGTGGCTGCTGCCGCTGCTCGGCATCATCATCGGCTGGACCACCAACTGGGTGGCGCTCTGGATGATCTACGAGCCCGAAGAGCCCCGGAAGGTCGGCCCGTTCACCTTCCACGGCCTGTTCATCAAGCGCCAGCCGGAGGTCGCGGACGTCTACGCGGGGATCATCGCAGACGACATCGTGAACATGAAGAACATCGGCGAGGAGCTGATGCACGGCGCGCGCTCCGACCGGACCCGGCACCTCATCGAAACCGCCATGCGGCCCGCGATCGACCGCGCCGTGGGCCGGGTCCGCCCCGCCGTGCGGGTGGCGGTGGGGGCGCGGCAGTACGACGCGATCCGCGACAGCCTGGCCGAGGAGGCGGCCGAGTACACGATGACGCCGCTGACCGACCCCGAGCTCAACAAGGAGCAGACGAGTCGCGTGCACGAGCTGATCGAGCCCCGCATCCGCGACCTCAACGGCAACGACTTCGCCGAGCTGCTGCGGTCGGCCACCCGCGAGGACGAGTGGCTGCTGCTGGCGCACGGCGGCGTCCTGGGCCTCGTCGGCGGTTTGCTGCACCTGGCGATCTTCGGATGACCGACCCGGGCGACAGCCCCGCCGCCCAGCCCGACGGCACGCGCCGCGACGACAGCCTGCTTCGGGCATTGCCGGGCCTGGCCCGCCTGTCAGCGGCCGCGTGGTGGCGGACGCTTGGCTGGACCGCGGGGACGTCGATGCGAACCAGCACGCGCCTGCTGAGAGCGGCCGCTTCCGGCGAGCCGCCGGCGGAGGTGTTCAGGGAAGCCGGCTCCGACGTGCGCGACTACATGCGGGAGCTGCTGGGCCTGGTGGACGAGGAGGACGAGCGGGAGAGCGAGGAGCGCAGCGAGGAGGCCATGTCCGACCGCGACGGGACCGCCACCGCCGAGGCGCTGCGCGACCGCGGCAGGGAGCTGCTCGCCTTGTCGGCGGACGTGACCTTCGACGAGGACACCCACCCCGCCTACGCGCGCATCCTCGACCAGCTCGCTCCGGACGAGGCCCGCGTCCTGCGCCTGCTCTTCACGAAGGGGCCGCAGCCCGCGGTGGACGTGCGCACAGGAGGTCCACTGAACGTCAGGTCCGCGCTTGTCGCCCCGGGCCTCACGATGATCGGCGACGAGGCCGGCTGCCGTCACCGGGAGCGGGTGCGCTCGTACCTCAACAACCTCTACCGGCTCGGGCTGATCTGGTTCTCGCGAGAGGAGCTCGACGAGCTGAGCCGCTACCAGGTGCTCGAGGCGCAGCCCGAGGTCGACGAGGCGCTCGAGAAGGCCGGCCGGGGCGCCAAGACCGTGCGCCGCAGCATCCACCTGACTCCCTTCGGCGAGGACTTCTGCGAGATGTGCATGCCTCGGGATACGGCCGGTACGCCTACCGATCCCGAACGTACAGAGCCCTGATCCAGATCAGGTGAAGCGTGTCCACGACGCGCTCGATGTCGGCGTCCGGCCTGCCGACCAGCTCCTGCATGAAGGTGGCGCGGTTCATGGCCACGAGCGCACGGACCGTGGGCTCCGGGTCGATGCCCGTGATGCGGCCCTCCCGGATGTCGGCGCGCACCCGCGCCATCGCGCCCTCGTAGGTGGGCGCCGTGAACTCCGCCCAGGCGCGGGCCGCCTCTTCGTCGCTCGCGGCGGCCTCCGACAAGGCGCGCAGCAGCTCGCCGTGCTCGGCCCAAAGCCGGGCCGCCGAGGCGAGCGCCTCCCGCCCGAGGGCGGTGACGTCGTCGCCGGCCGCCACGTAGGCCGCGATGTCTGCGTCGTGGTCCATCCGCAGCCGCCTCACGAGCCGGGCGATCAGGTCGTAGCGGTCACGGAAGTACGCGTAGAAGGCATTGCGCGTGAGGGTGGTGCCGTCCATCACGCTCGTCACGGTCAGCTCGTCCGGCGGGCGCTCGCGGACGATGCGCTCCGCGGCGTCGAGGATCTCGCGCTCGGCCTCCTCGGGGGACCGGCGCCGGCGTGTCGGCTGCGTTATTGACAACGTGTAAATAGTCTCACACCCGGGTAGGCGGAAGGCATGAAGCGACTTCCGACACTCATTGCGCTGGGCATCCTCGCGGCAACCCCCACGGCGGACGCGAAGAGCGCGAAGACGGACACCTTCTCCGGCCAGTGCCACTTCGAGGGCTCCGTTCGGTTCTCGCCGCCGCTGACCCTCACCCCGCAGCCCGGCCGCGGCGAGGCACGGGCAGCCGGGCCCTGCACCGGAACGTGGACGGACCACCGCGGGCGCACCCACCAGCTCGACGGTGACCGGGTCCGCTACGTCGCGGCGAACCAGGGTGAGATCTCCTGCGGCGGCGGGACGGCCCAGGGCAGCGGGTACCTCCGATACCG
>DATACN010000230.1:0-2833 GCA_036258995.1 Thermoleophilaceae bacterium
CGCCTGCCGAGGAGCCACCCGTCGAGGAGCCACCGGTCGAGGAACCACCGGTCGAGGAGCCACCCGTCGAGGAGCCGCCCGTCGAGGAGCCGCCCGCAGACGACCCCGGCCTGATCTGCTCGCTTCTACCGCTGCTCTGCCGAAGTGCCGCCGCCGAGCCCGCCGCAGCCGCCTTGGGGCGGCGCCCGGAAGCGCGGTAGGGCCGTCGGCACCCGGCGGGTCGACTGTCACTCGAGCAGGTCGCGAGCGGCTCCCACCACCGTCGGACGTCGTCTCAGGCCGGTAGGCCGGCGGCGCGCAGCGCTTGCTCGGCGTCCTCGAAGAAGTCGAGGCGCCTGATCAGTCCTTCGTCGAAAGTGAAGACGATCGCCACAGGAGTAGTGCTGCCGATCCCGCTGGCGGCGCCGCGGGAGTGCCACGTGCCGAGGAACACCACCTTGTCGCCGGCCGCCTCGACCCGATCGACCGCCATCTCGATCTCCTGCCAGGCGCTGGCCCACTCCTGCTGGTTCTGGTTCACCTGCTCCTTGCCCACCCACGGACCCGGATCGATCCAATTGGCAGCGGCGGTCATGACGACGTCGTCGTGGTAGAGGTCGAGCAGCTCGTCGTGCCGCCCGCTGTTCCAGAGCTCGCCGAGGCGGGCCGCCATCTGGAGGTTGTGCTGCTCGTCGGCCATGGGTCGAGAAGTGGACCGTGCACCCGCCGTCGAAGCCGGGCTTCGGGCGTGCCCGCCGGTCGTCGGCTCCGGCCAGGCTGATCCGCGGCGCATGAGCGGATCCGCTTAAGGCTGCTTCCTCCCGGATCTGACCTGGTTCGCGAGCGCTCACCGCGCGGGACCCGGCCATCGACGCCTCTGTCCGGCGTACTGGCCCCGAAGACCGAACCCCTCGGACGGGAATTCGGCCCCGCTAGAGCGGATTGCGGGTGCAGGGCACCGCTACCTCCCCGCCTAGCACGGTCCGGCGACAAGGCTAGCGCCATATGCTCTGCCCGGCATGGCCGACCGCGAGGTCATCTCCGCCGACGCCGCCCCCGAGGCCGCCGGGCCCTACAGCCAGGCGATCAGGTCCGGCGGCCTCCTGTTCTGTGCCGGCCAGATCCCCCGCGACGCCTCCACCGGCGAGCTGGTCAAGGAGGACGCGCCCGGCCAGGCCCGCAAGTGCCTGGAGAACCTCTCCGCCGTCTGCGAGGCGGCAGGCGCCTCGCTGTCCGATGCGGTGCGCCTGACGGTCTACCTCACGGACATGAACGACTTCGCGCGCGTGAATGAGGCCTACGCCGCCTTCTTCGACTCGGATCCCCCGGCCAGGGTGGCCATCGGCGTGGCCGCGCTGCCGAACGGCGTCGAGGTGGAGATCGACGCGGTCGTCGCCCTCCCGTGAGATTCCTCGACGTCGTCGAGCGGTCGTGGCCGCTGCTCGGCCGGCTGATGGGCCTGCACACGCTGGCCTACCGAGCCACGAACGGGCTCATCGGCCACCGCATCCCGGGAGCGTTCTCGATGCTGCTGCTCGACCACGTGGGCCGTAAGAGCGGCCAGAGGCGCACGTCGCCGCTGCTGTACGTGCCCGACGGCGACGACCTCGTGATCGTGGCCTCGAAGGGAGGCCACCCGCGCAACCCGGCCTGGTTCTACAACCTGCGCGCTAACCCGCTGACCACGGTCCAGGTGGGCTCCGAGAAGCGCAAGGTGCGAGCGCGTATCGCGACCGCCGAGGAGCGCAAGCGCCTGTGGCCAAAGGCCGTGAAGGTGTATGGCCCCTACGCCGACTATCAGCGCCGGGCCGACAAGGTCGACCGCGAGATCCCGCTGGTGATACTGGAGCCGGCCGGAGCCGGAGAGGCGGCTAGCGAGGCTCGAGCAGAACGATCGGCTGCTCGCGCTCCGTGAAGCCCTGGTAGGCCTCGAAGCCCGAGTAGCTCTCCCGCATGAGGGGCCAGATGCGCTCGGCCTCGTCCGGGGTGGCGCGGCGGGCGCGCACCCGCCAGCGCTCCTCGCCGCGCTGCACCTCGGCTTCGGGGTTCGCCTGGAGGTTGAGCCACCACGCGGGAGTGGCGTCCGAGCCTGCGTTCGACGGCATGACCGCGAGCCGGTCGCCGTCCTCGACGTAGACCACCGGTGTCGAGCGCGGCTTGCCGGACTTGCGTCCCGTGGTCGTGAGCGAGATCACGGGCATCCCCTCGGCCCACTTCGGCAGGAAGCGCCCGCCGGTGAGGCGGTAGAGCCGCGCATGTGCCCTGGTGGCGATCGTGGCGACGGGGCCCAGTCGGGCGCCCAGGTTGAGAAGCCTCGAGGTGCGCACTGGCTCGCGTCGCTCCCAGGCGCTACGGCCGGGACGTCTCGGTCTGCGCGCCGGCGCCGGCGGACTGGCGCGCGACGGCCTTCAGGCCCGCGATGGACTCTTCGCTCCAACGCCGGAAGTAGCGCGGCGCCAACGTCCGGTTGAACAGCCTCTGGCGAAGACGCCGCGACTCGATGCCCATCTCCAGCTCGACGAAGGTGCCGCCCTGGGCGGCTGTGAGGAGCCAGTGCGCGTAGTAGCCGCTGAGCTGGCAGCTCATCCGGATCTCGCGCATGTCATCGCGGCGCTCGATCAGGAAGTTGGAACGCACGTCGCTCGCCATGGGGTCGCGCGTGACCTGGGCGAACTCGTCGCCCTCCTCGAAGCGCTCCCCGTCCACCTCGATCACCCGCGGCCACCACTCGGGATAGCGCTCCGGCGAGCCGACGAGGCTCCAGACCGTGCTGAGTGGCGAATCGATGTGTGCCTGGAGACGGTGGCCAGACATTCGAGTCCAGGCTACACGCCGGCTGCAACTACACTCAGCC
>DATACN010000231.1:0-8154 GCA_036258995.1 Thermoleophilaceae bacterium
GTCGATCGCGGCCGCCTACCGGCGCGCCGCGTCCGCCGCCAGCGAAGGAGACGGCGCCGCCTATTCGGCCGCCGGCGACGCCGTCGAGCGCGGCGGGCGGCGCCTGCGCAGCTCCCTGAGCGAGCTCTCGCAGCTCGGCTACTCCGTCGGGCGCTAGCGCTTGGCCGGCGCCGGGCCCGAGATATATGGTTGCCGCGTGGTCGGGGACGGGGACTCGCACGCGCGCGCGCAGGGAATGGCCTCCGTCTCGGACCACGCGCCGCCCCCGCCGCCGCGCCGGCTGATCGCCTTCTACGCGGTCCTCGCGCTCATCACCGCCGCTGTCGCCATCGTGGTCGTCGGCGCGGGCGAGGACAAGCAGGCCCAGCCCTCGATCGCAGGGGGCTACGACGCGACCGAGCCCAACGAGTGTCTCGGTCCCGCACCGGCTCCCGTGGAGGGGCCGTCCCTGCCCCCCACGGCGCCCCCGCAGGCCCAGGTGGAGGGGCCGTCCTTCGACGTCAAGCAGTCGGGCCAGTTCGTCAACCTCTCCAACACCCAGGGAACCCTGGGCGGCAAGCTGCGGCTCGAGACGGCCGCCGACGACGAGGATGCGCGCCGCCTGCATGGCGACATCAGCTGCGTCAACGGCCAAACCTCCGAGTTCGAGGGCACTGCGACGCCCGGGCAGAAGGGGCGCATCGAGGGCACGCTCGGTGGGCAGCAGGTAGCCGCCGACCTGAAGCGCGACCCGCCGGACCCCGGTGCGCCCAAGCCGCGGGTTCCGAGCTCGATCGCAGGCCTTTACAAGCTTTCGCCGCGCTCGACCTGCTTCGGCGGCACCTTCGAGCTCGAGAAGCACGGCTCGGAGTACGCGATCAGCGCCCAGGAGCAGGAACTCGGGACGGCGGCCTACGACGACCGGAAGGGCGCCGTCACGGGCGACGTCGAGTGCACGCGCGGGGGCACGGTGCGGCTGCAGGGCACGGCCGTCGACCGCAACATCAACAACGTCCAGCTCACCCCGCTCGACGAGGCCGAGCCGGCTGAACCCGGGGGAGAGCTCCTCACCACCCCCTCCGGCCTCCCCCCCGGCGGCGAGCGCTTCACCGCCACGAAGCAGCGGGAGTCCTTCGGCCACCTGCTGGCGGCGTTCTTCGTAGCCGTGGCCTTCGTGATGCTGATCGCGCGCCTGTTCGGCATGCTCGCCGTCAAGCTCAAGCAGCCGCGGGTGATGGGGGAGGTGGTAGCCGGGATCTGCCTGGGCCCGACGGTCTTCGGAGCGCTCGCTCCGGGGCTGCAGGCGGAGATCTTCTCCACGGACATCCTCCCGGCCATCGGTGTGGTCGCGAACCTGGGCCTGATCTTCTACCTCTTCCTGGTCGGGCTCGAGGTCGACTCCAACCAGCTCAAGGGGAGGGCCGGGCAGGCCGCCGCGATTTCCAACGCCAGCGTGGCCCTGCCGATGATCCTCGGCATCGCCGTGGCCCTCCCGATCTACGAGCTGGTCGGCCCCGACAAGAAGTTCATCGCCTTCGCCCTGTTCATGGGCGTTGCCATGTCGATCACGGCCTTCCCGGTGCTGGCCCGGATCCTGGTCGAGCGGCGCATGCTCAAGCGGCCGGTCGGCGCGCTGGCGATCGCGTGCGCGGCGATCGACGACGTCACGGCGTGGTTCTTGATCGCGCTCGCGACGGCGGTGGCCGTGGCCGGCTCGGGCAGCGAGGTGCTCGTGACGATCGCGCTCGCGGTGGCCTTCTGCCTGCTTATGGGCTTGGTCGCGCGGCCACTGCTCTCGCGCGTGTCGACCGCCTTCGACGAGGCGGGCCGGGTGCCGGGCGGGTGGGTGGCGGCGATCTTCGCCGGGGTCCTGCTGTCGGCGTTCGTGACCGAGACGATCGGCATCGCCCTGATCTTCGGCGCCTTCGTCATGGGCATGATCATGCCGCGCAACGCCGGACTGACCGAGGACGTGACCCGGCGGATGGAGGACTTCACGGTGATCCTCCTGCTGCCGCTGTTCTTCGCCTACACCGGCCTGCGGACCAACATCGGCCTGCTCGACAGGCCCGAGCTGTGGCTGATGGCCCTCGTGCTCATCGCGGTGGCGATCACCGGGAAGATGGCCGGCGCCTTCATCGCCGCGCGGCTGACCGGCTTCAGGACCCGAGCCGCGGCTGTCATCGGCACGCTCATGAACACCCGCGGCCTGACCGAGCTGATCGTGCTGAACCTGGCGCTCGAGAAGGGCGTCATCTCCGACGCGCTGTTCGCCATGCTCGTGATCATGGCCCTGGTCACGACCTTCATGGCCGGGCCGCTCCTGCGGCTGCTCGACCCGAAGAACGAGCTCGGCGCGCCGCTCGAGGAGGAGTTCGAGGAGGCCCGCCAGCAGTCCATCGCGGAGTTCCCGGCGGTCCTGCCGCCGGAGGAGGCGATCCTCGTGGCCCCGCAGACCGACGCCGCGGTGGCGCAGATGCGATCGCTCGCCGAGCCGCTGGCCCGCTCGGAACCCCCGCGTGAGCTGATCCTCACGCTCGTGGTGCGCCCGCCTCGCGGGGCCGAGCTGCGCGGCGGCCTGCAGACCGAGAACAAGCTGCTGGCGGAAGCCTCGCGCAAGGCCGACGCTGCCAGACGCGAGCTGATCGAGGGCGGCATCGCGGCACGCGGGATCGCGTTCAGCTCCGTCAACCCGGGCGCCGACCTGTCCAGGCTCGCGAGCAGCGAAGAGGTGTCGCTGATCCTTATCGACGGGCGCCGCCCGCTGCTCGGCGACCGGGTACCGCGCGGAGACGTTGGCACGGTGCTTCGAGAGGCTCCCTGCGACGTCGCGGTCCTGGTGGCTCGCGACGACGAGGACGTGGAGCCCGGCCCGGGCGCGCCCGTGGTGGTCCCCTTCGGTGGCGCCGAGCACGATTGGGCCGCGCTCGAGCTGGGCGCCTGGATCGCCTCGTCGATGCAGGCCCCGCTGCGGCTGCTCGGCGCCGCGGGAGAGAGCGACGAGCGCACGCGGGTGACCCGCCTCTTGGGGGACGCGGGCCTGCTGGTCCAGCAGTACGCGGGCATCTCTGCCGAGCCGATCGTCTCAGAGCCCGGCCGCGAGGCCGTGGTGGAAACCGCGGGGCGGGCGGGCCTGCTGGTCATCGGCCTCTCCGAGCGCTGGCGGGAGGAGGGACTCGGCGCCACCCGTTCCGAGATCGCCCGCGCCGCTCCGGCGCCGGTGCTGTTCGTGCGCCGCGGCACGCGCCCCGGGGCGCTGGCGCCGAAGGACGACGTTACGCGCTTCGGCTGGTCGTCTCCTGGGATGGGGGCCCCGGAGCTTCCTCGCCATCCCGGCGGCCCGCCAGCGACCACAACTTGATCTTGGCCTGCCGGCCGCGCACCTCGAACTCGTCGACGTAGATCAGGTCCTCGGGCTCCTCCTTGAGGAGCTCGCGGGTCGAGTCGGCCAGGAACAGCATGTGCGCCGTGCCCTTCGTCATGCCCTCCAGCCGTGCCGCCGTATTGGTGGTGTCGCCGATGGCCGTGTACTCGAGCCGACGCTCCGACCCCACGTTGCCCGACATGACGCGGCCGCTGTTGAGGCCTACGCCCATCCGGAATCCCTGGCCGATGCCCTCGTCGCGCAGGTACTGGTTGAAGCGATCGAGGCGCGGGCCGAGCATCTCCCGCGCGGCCGCCAGGGCCCGGTCGGCGTGGTCCTCCTGGGGCACGGGCGCCCCGAACACCGCCATGATCCCGTCGCCCATGTAGGCCACCAACGTGCCGCCGTGATCGAGGATGGCGTCGCTCATTTCGGTCAGGTAGCGGTTCAGCACCTCGATCACCTGGTCCGGCGGCATCGACTCGGCGAAGCTCGTGAAGCCGCGCAGGTCGCTGAACATCACGGTGCCCTCGCGCTGAACGCCGCCCAGCCGCAGGCCGTCGGCGCTGGCGATCACGTCGTCGACCACGTTCTCGGGCACGAAGCGGGAGAACATGTCTCGCATCCGCTCCCGCTCGAACGCGGTAGTCAGGTAGTGGACGGCGAGCACACCGACCGAGACCAGCAGCAGCGTGCCGACCGGGTAGACGAAGCTGACGATCGTGCCGCCGTTGAACAGCAGCTGGACCAGGATCGTGAAGACCACGCCGGCCCCCAGCGCCATGGCCAGCGCGCGAAGCGGCGGCGCCTGCAGGCTCGCCACCGGAGCGGCCAGCCCGAGCAGCAGGATCAGCGCGATGTCGAAGGCCGCCGGCTGCTCCTTGAGGGGGAGGTCGCGCTGCACGGTGGAGATCGCGTTCGCCTGGATCTCGGCGCCGGCCATGAGGTTGTCCCCCGACGTGGAGGTCGGATGGAGGTCCTGCAGCGACGGCGCCGACGGGCCGACCACGACCAGCTTGTCCTTGAACATGCCGCGGCGGGCCTCGCCGTTCAGGACCCTCGAGAACGAGATCGTCTCGATCGTGCCCGGCGAGCCGACGTAATCGATCCAGGCCCCGTCGTCGTCGAACTCGCCCCGCTCGACCTGGCGGCCCTCGGCGACCTCGACCGCCGCCACGCCGAATGTCTCGAGCTTGTCGATCGCGAACGAGGTGCGCCGGATCACGCCTCCCGGGTCGTTCGGGAACAGCCCGTTGCCGAACCGTCCGCCGAGGTCCCGAAGCAGGTCCTCCTCGACCCCCAGGAACTTGCCCTCGCCCCGCCTGTTGACCTCGGTCGTGGCCAGCACGACGCGCTTGTCGGCGCGCTGGATCGCCTCGGCGAAGGCGAGGTCGTCCTCCTCGCCCTCATTGCTCGGCTCGGAGAACTGCACGTCGTAGGCGATCACCTTCGGGTCGTCGGCTGCGATGCGGTCGATGACTTTCGCGTGCATCGCCCGGGGGAACGGCCAGCGCTCGTTCGTGTCGCTGAAGGTCACGTCGTCGATCTCCACGACGATCAGGTCGCGGGGCCGCTCCTGCTCGCCCCGGATCGAGAAGCGCGCGTCCACGGTGTCCCGCTCGAGGTCGCCCAGGGCGTCGGTGGCGTAGGCGCCCACCCCGAGCGCGGTCAGGCCCAGGCCGACCGAGAGGAACAGGATCGTGCGGAGTCTGTGGTGTCGCGTCCTCACCGGCTCAGCTCCCCGCCAGCAGCGCGGTCAGGAACAGGGCGACAACGTGAAAGCTCTGGTCTACGACAGCCACGACTGCCGTGTTCCGGGTGGCCGGCTCGCCCTTGATGAACGCGATGTAGCGCTCGAGCAGGCGGCCGTCGTCCTGGATCATGTGCGGCAGCGCGATCAGCGCCGCGACCCCGATCGACCAGGCGCCGATGTCGTCGGCCAGCCAGACCAAGCCTGGCACGAACGCGAGCGTGTACGTGGTGATGTGGGCCACCAGGGCCCGGCGCGACTCCTTGTTGCGGCTGAGCCCGCCCCGCTTGTGCGCCGCCTGCCAATCGGTTTGGAGCAGGTAGTCGCCGACGAGATGCGAGACCAGGAACACCGCGAACACTTCGACCCACGGCACGTGCCGAGCCTACCGCTACAGTCGGGCCATGGCGAGCAGCCAGTTCGACTCGGTGCTCGGCCCGGGCTCCGTGATCGGCGACCGATACGAGGTGCTCGCGCCGATCTCGAGCGGCGCCATGGGGGCCGTATACCGGGCCATGGACACCAAGGAGGACCGCCAGGTCGCGGTCAAGCGGCTGCTCGACACGCGCCAGGCCGCGCGCTTCGAGATCGAGGCGCGGCTGCTGTCGGCGCTCGACCATCCCCGTGTGGTCGAGGTGGTCGACTACTTCCAGGACGACACCGGCCAGTATCTCGTGATGGACCTGGTCGAGGGCGTCGACCTCGGCCGCATGCTCAAGGAGGCCGGCAAGCCGGGCCTGCCGCTCGAGGACTCCGTCGAGTACGTGCGCCAGGCCTGCGAGGCGCTGTCGTACGTCCACGAGCAGCACATCGTGCACCGCGACGTCAAGCCGCAGAACCTGATCCTGGGGACAGAGGGCGTCGTGCTCGTTGACTTCGGAGTGGCGCGCGAGATGGGCGAGGAGGAGCAGGGCACGGTCGGCATAGGCACCCCGCGTTTCATGGCGCCCGAGATCTTCGCCGGCGGCAACGTCTCGCCGCGCAGCGACGTATTCAGCCTGGCCGCCACGCTCTGGACCCTGCTGGTGGGCAAGCCGCCGGTCTACGCGGACGCCACGAAGCTCACCGAGACGGTCCCGGAGGTGACGCCCGAGTTCGAGCGCACCGTGGCCGCGGGCCTGGAGATGATCCCCGAGCGGCGGGTGGCCTCGGTCGGGGCTTTCGCCAAGGCGATCGGAATGCAGCTCGAGGACACCGAGGGCCGCTCGCTGGCGCTCTCGATCGAGCGCCCCGACGCGCCGCGCAACCTGATGGAAGGCATCGTGCGCACGGCCGCGGGAGTCTTCGAGGCGGCGGCGTCCTCGATCGCGCTGACCGACGTGACGACCGGTGAGCTGGTCTTCCAGTCCGCCTGGGGCGCCGGCGCGCGCGAGATCGTGGGCGTGCGGCTTCCGCCGGGACAGGGAATCGGAGGCCGCGTAGCCGAGACCGGCGAGGCCAGCGCGGTGAAGAACTGCCGCGAGGACCCGCGCTTCGCGGCCCAGATCGCCGCCGGCACAGGCTACGTGCCGCACACCATGCTCGTGGTCCCGCTGAAGCGGGCGGAGCGCACGATCGGCACGCTCTCGCTGCTAGATCGCCGCGACGGCGGCAGCTACGGGCCCGGCGACATGGACCGTGCGGCCCTGTTCGCCGACCTGGCCATCCGCGCGCTCGACGTCGAGCCGCTGGCCTTCACGAGCCTGGGCGAGACCCGCCTGGGCGGCGGCGCCTAGCGCGGCGCCCGCGCCAGGTAGCTCTTACCGGCCCGGAGCACGACCGTCCGCTTGCGGCGGAAGTCCCGCACGGCCACACGCCCGCGGGTGACCTTGGTCAGCGTCCCGTCGCAGCGGTCCTGAACCGACCAGATAGTGCCGCGCACGGTTGCCGCCGAGTGCCGGCCCCTGGTGCGGAAGCGCCCGCGGGCATTGGCCCGGAGCCGCCGCCGGAGGCGCTGGGCAGCCGTCGCCCGCTTGCCGCGGGCGGGACGCCGGCAGCCGGCGAAGCTGGCCCCCTTCAGCACGATGTCGGTCAGGCCGCGGCTCCGGCGCGACTGGAGCACCTGGAACAGACCCTGCGAGAAGTCCCCGTTCTGACGCGTGCCGCGCTGGTCGCGGGCGGACTGCAGCCGGACGGTGCCGCGCCGGGTGTCGAGGAATGAGCCGACCGGGATCTGCCGAGCCTGACTGAGCGGGACGAAGGTGACGCCCTTCTGGCTCGCCCGGGTCCCGCTGCCGGCCGCGCCCGCAGCGCCGCTCGGGATGCCGACCAGGACCTCTCCGCCACCGACCTGGGCGACGTTCACCACGCTCGCAAGGGTCGGTGGGGGCAGCTCGTCGACCGTCCGCGGAGTGGCCGGCGGGGGTGGCGGCGGAGGTGGTGGTGGCGGCGGCTGGTTGCCCACCGTCAGGGTCACCGCCGTCGGTGAGTAGCCCACCTCGTAGCGCTTGCCGTTGGGGAGGTCCGCACCGGTCACGGCGCCGAAGGTCCCGCCACCCGAGCCGCGGTTGACGATCCCGAACTGCGTGCCGAGCGGCGGGTCGTACGGAGGAACGGTCACCACGTCAAGGGTGCCGCCGAGCTGAGCATCACCGGAGACGGTGAGCCGCCCGAACTGCGAGGGGGAGGCTCCGGCGATGCCGAAGCGCAGGATGCCGGCGTTGCTGAACGGGCCCGTGACGGTCGGGTTGGCGCCGTTCCTGAGGTCCATGGTCCCACCGCTCGCATTGGTGGACAAGCCCGAGATCGCGCTCGTGGCCGGTGCGGAGTTGATCTGCGCAGTCGCACCGTCGAAGACCAGGGCGGCGGCGTTCTGGTCAACGGGGCCCGGCAGCTGCAGCTCCGCGTTCCGGGCGGAGAAGGTGCCGCCCGTCAACGTCTGGGTGCCGCTCTGGTAGTTCGCCAGGCCGCCGCTCAGGTCGAGCGTTCCCGCCAGGGACTCGACCAGCCCGTCGTTGTCGACGCTCGGGTTGATGAAACTGATCCCGGACCCGGCTGTGGCCGGACGCACCATCGAGCCGCCCGAGAGCACGTGGATCGTCGGCACCCCTCCGCCGAAGCCGATCGCGGTGTTGCTGCGCAG
>DATACN010000232.1:0-3630 GCA_036258995.1 Thermoleophilaceae bacterium
GCGCGTCGTCCACCTCTGCGCGGGCGGACGCACCGGCGGCGACGTTCTCCTGCTGGATCTCCAGGTAGACCTCCTTGCGGAACACCGGGATGTCCCTCGGAGCCTGGATGCCGATCCGAACCTTCTCGCCCATGATCGACAGCACCGAGACCTCGATGTCGTCGCCGATCATGATCGATTGGTTGGACTTGCGTGTCAGTACCAGCATGGCGCCGCCTCCCTGGCGTTTCTCGAGGCTCGGGCGAGCTTAGTGACCATTCGGTGTTTCTCCTATAGGGCCTGCACCCGAAGCCCTCGACCCCTCTTGCGCTAGCCTTCCGGCGCCAATGAGTCGCCGGTCCCTGCGTCCGCAGCTTAACCAGATCCGCGGGTGGGTGCGACAGGGTCGCACCGACGCGTGGATCGCTCATCAGCTCGACGTGACGGTCCAGCAGATCCAGGCGTTCAAGCGCGAGCAGGATCTGGAGGCCGACGGAGGCGATGCCGCCGGTCCGTACGACGACGTCGACCTGCGCGCCGAAGACGACGCGGCGATCGCCGCCGAGCTCGAGGAGGAGGCGAAGCGTCGCGCCGAGGAGGAGGCGCGCCGGGCCGAAGAGGAGGCGCGCCGGGCCGAGGAGGAGGCGCGCAAGGCCGAAGAGGCCGCCGCCAAGGCGGCCGAGGAGGACGAAGAGGCCGAGGCCAAGCCCAAGCCGCGCGCTCGCCGCAGCCGCGGCGGCCGCACCCGGCGCCGCGGCGCGGGCGGTCCGCTCGAGGGCACCTTCGACCACGGCGAGGAGGGCTACGGCCTGTGGCTCGACCCCGCCGTCCAGGACGACCCCGTGTATGCCGAGCACTGGGCCGGCCATCGCCCGGTGCGAGTGGTGGTCGAGGCCGAGCGGATCGTCATCACCCGCGCCGGCGACGGAGAGGACGACTAAGCCAGCTACGGCCGGTCGTGGCGCTCCCGCGCGCGGCCGCCGGCGTAGTTGCGGGCCTCGCGGGCGTAGCGGGCGAACGCCGCGTCCACCACGGCCGACGCCTGGCCCGCGGGGGCCCGGCTGCCGGCTATGTCCTCGCCCCACTCCGTGCCGGCGGCATAGAGGTCGGCCAGCTCGTCGAGCACGAAGCTCGACCCCAGCCGGCGGCGCAGCTCGTCGAGCACCGCGTCCATGGCCCGCTCGAGCTCGACCCGCTCGCGCTCGGGAGCATCGCGGACGCGGCGCTCCCCGTCCTGCCACTGGTAGATCGCGTTCTCGACGGCGTATTGCACCGGCGAACTACTACCGCAACGCGGCCCGGTCTAGGGAGCCGGCAAGTTTTCGATCACGTAGGCCCGCTCGCCCTGGCGGACCATTCCCAGGCGGCGAGCCTCGCGCTCGAGCGCCCCGGGGCTGCGCAGCCGGCGCAGCCGCTCCTTGAGCTCGCGGTTCTTGGCGGTCAGCTCGCGCAGCTCGGCCCGCTGCTCGCCGGCGGTGCGCGACTGCTCGAGCCAGTGCAGAGCGGGCGAGACGTACAGGAGCATGATCACGCCGAGGGTCGTGAGCAGTGCGACCCGGCCCACGCGGTCCCAGCGGATCCCACTCCGGCGCATGCAGCGGCCTTCGCGGCCGGGTGCCGGGCTCCTGCCGCGAATGCCCTAGGAGCGGAAGGCCGACCGGCCCGGATAGGTGGCGTCCGAGCCGAGGGCCTCCTCGATCCGCACGAGCTGGTTGTACTTGGCCACCCGGTCCGAGCGCGACGGGGCGCCGGCCTTGATCTGCCCGCAGCCGGTGGCGACCGCCAGGTCGGCGATCGTCACGTCCTCGGTCTCGCCCGAGCGATGGGACATCACCGCGCTGTAGCCGGCCTCGCTCGCCATCCGCATCGCTTCGAGGGTCTCGGTCAGCGTGCCGATCTGATTCACCTTCACGAGGATCGAGTTGGCCACGCCGGAGTCGATGCCCCGGCGCAGCCGCTCCGGGTTGGTCACGAACAGGTCGTCCCCGACCAGCTGCACCCGCTCGCCGATCCGCTCGGTGAGCACCCGCCAGCCGTCCCAGTCCTCCTCGTCCATGCCGTCCTCGATCGAGAGCACGGGATAGCGCGAGGCGATGTCGTCCCAGTAGTCCGCCAGCTCAGACGGGCTGAGCGTGCGGCCCTCGTGCTCGAGCACGTAGGTCCCATCGCGGTGGATCTCGCTGGTGGCGGGATCGAGTGCGATGGCCACGTCCTGCCCCGGTGCGTAGCCGGCCGCCTCGATGCCGGCGACGAGCGCTTCCAGGGCGGCCTCGTTCGAGTCGAGATCGGGCGCGAAACCGCCCTCGTCGCCCACGGCGGTGCTCAGGCCGCGCTCGTGCAGGTGGCCCTTGAGCGCGTGGAAGACCTCGGACCCCACTCGCAGCGCCTCGGAGAAGGACGGGGGCCCAATGGGCACGATCATGAACTCCTGGAAGTCGACCTTGTTGTCGGCGTGGGCGCCGCCGTTCAGCACGTTCATCAGCGGCACCGGCAGCACGTGCGCGGCCTCTCCACCCAGGTAGCGCCACAACGGCAGCCCCGCCTCGGTCGCGGCCGCCTTGGCCACCGCCAGCGATACGCCCAGGATGGCGTTGGCGCCGAGCCTGCCCTTGTTGGGCGTTCCGTCGAGCTCGATCATGGCGCGGTCGAGCCCTTCCTGGTCGGCGGCATCGTGGCCGGCCACCGCTTCGGCGAGCTCGCCGTTGACGTTGGCGACCCCGCGGGTCACGGCCTTGCCGCCGAAGGCCTCACTCCCGTCGCGCAGCTCGACCGCCTCGAACTCGCCCGTCGAGGCGCCGGACGGCACCGCCGCCCGGCCGGAGGCACCCGACGCCAGGAGCACGTCCACCTCGACCGTCGGGTTGCCGCGGCTGTCGAGGATCTGGCGGGCATGCACGCGCTCGATCGCGCTCACGCGGCCTCCACCTTGCGCCGGTAGCTCTCGGCCGCCTCGCGCAGCGCCAGCTCGGGGTCGGCGCCCTGGTCCACCGCTTCGCGCACCGCCTCGAACAGCCGCGCCCCGGGCCCGTCCTCGGCCTCGGGCTCGATGCCCGAGCTGCGCGCCCGCTTGAGCACCTTCTTCGCGTAGAGCGTGGCCGGGAGGGTGTCCGGGATGTGTCCGAAGAGCTCGCCGCCGCGCTCCTCGTCGCGCTTGATCAGGTCCCAGTTGCGCACCACGTCGCCCGCGGTTCGCGCTTCCCGCTCGCCGAACACGTGGGGGTGGCGCCGGATCAGCTTCTGCCGGCAGTGCTCGGCCACCTGCGCCAGGTCGCCGCTGCCGCGCTCCTCGAGCAGCAGCGACAGGAAGTAGACCTGGAACAGGACGTCGCCGAGCTCGTCGACCATCCGCGCGTCGTCCCCGGCGTTGGCGGCGTCGGCCAGCTCGTAGGCCTCCTCGACCGTGTGGGGGACGATCGAGCGCTCGTCCTGCTCGCGGTCCCAGGGGCATTCCCGGCGCAGTCGCCGGGTGATCTCGTCCAGCCGCCGCCGCAGCAGGCACCCCCGCAGAGCCCGTAGTGCCGCCTTCGGGCGAGCTGGCCGACGCGCTCGCGCGGCTCGACGAGATCACCCGGCGGCTGCGCCGCGAATGCCCCTGGGACCGCGAGCAGGACGAGCGCTCGATCGTTCCGCACACCGTCGAGGAGGCCTACG